>DATMBT010000621.1:0-6723 GCA_035559475.1 Gemmatimonadaceae bacterium | reverse complement strand
CCAACGTGATGAACCCGCGCAGCCATGTGTCGCGCAAGCATGAATACCGTCGCACTCTCGTCAGGCGCGGCGCATCCATCGGGGCCAACGCCACCATCGTCTGTGGGGTCACGCTCGGCGAATACGCCTTTGTCGGCGCGGGCGCAGTGGTCACGCGCGACGTTCCGCCCTACGCCGTCGTCACCGGGGTGCCGGCGCGGCGAACCGGGTGGGCGTGCCAATGTGGAGAATTGCTGAGGCCAGAGCTCAGAGCTCCGAGCTCGCAGCTGATCGTGTGCCCGGCGTGCGGGACTCGTTATGTGCTCGAGGACGACGCGCTGCGGCGAGAGACGGCATGAGCAAACCCGTCCGCCTTGTGTTCGTCGGCTGCGGTCGCATCAGCCGGACTCACTTCGACGCCCTGCGCGATGTCGAGGACATTGAACTGGTGGCGGTCTGCGACACGGTCGAAGCCCGCGCCCGTGAGGCGGGGGCGTACAATGGCGTGCCGTGGTTTACGTCGTACGAAAAGATGCTGGCGGACGTGGACTGCGACGCGGTGACGATCGCCACCCCGTCCGGCCTTCACCCGGAACACGGGATCCTGGCGGCTCGCGCGCGGAAACACGTGATCTGCGAAAAGCCGATGGCGATCTCGCTCGAGGCCGCCGACGAACTGGTCCAGGCGTGCGACGAGAACGGCGTCCAGCTTTTCGTCATCAAGCAGAACCGGCTGAACCCGTCGGTGCAGCTGGTGAAGCGTGCGCTGGACAAGGGCCGCTTTGGCCGGATCTACCTCGCCAACACGACGGTGCGCTGGACTCGCCCGCAGGAGTACTATGACCAGGCGCCGTGGCGCGGCACGTGGGCGCTGGACGGCGGGGCGTTCATGAACCAGGCGTCGCATTACGTCGACCTGATCCAGTGGCTCGCCGGACCCGTTGAAAGTGTCGTCGCGCAGACGGCGACGCTGGCCCGGCGCATCGAGAGCGAAGACACCGGCGTCGCAGTGCTCAAGTTCCGCTCCGGCGCGCTCGGGGTCATCGAGGTCACCATGCTGACGTACCCGAAGAACCTCGAGGGCTCCTTCACGCTGTTAGGCGAAAAGGGAACGGTAAAGATCGGCGGCACGGCCGTGAACCGGATCGAGCACTGGTCCTTCGCCGACTACGACGATGACGACAAGATGGTGGCCAGCGTGAGCACCAACCCGCCAAGCGTCTATGGCTTCGGGCACGCCGGCTATTATCGCAACGTGCTGGCGGTCCTCCGCGGCGAGGCGAAGCCGGAAACCGACGGGCGCGAGGGCCGGAAGTCGCTCGAGCTGATCCTCGGGATCTACGAGTCGTCGCGCCTGGGCCGAAGCGTCTCCCTGCCGCTCACCGTTTCCCGTTAGGCGGGACCACCCGGACGTCGCGCAGCACCCGGGCCAATCGCTCACGCCACAGCGTCAGGCGCTCGGCCGCGGAATCCCCTTCGGCCAGGTTGCGGAGTTCCATCCGGTCGGTGCGATAGGCGTACAGCTCTTCGCGACCCGTGCCTTCGTTCACGATGTAGTGGGTCGAGTCGTCGAACAGCGCGCGCATATCACCCTGGCTGGCGGGCGTGGGTTCTATGACATTCGGGATTCGCGTGACCTCGGCGAGGACCGGACTGACCTGCCCGGGCTCACCTTCCCAGGTGTGACGCAGGGATGCCCCGGGCAGCGAATCGCCGGTTTTCGAAAGGTCGAGCAACGTGGCCGGGAGGTCGCGCAGCGACACGGGTGTCGTGACGCGCATGTTCGCGGGCACGCCACCCGGGTAGCGGATCATCAGCGGGACGTGCAGCAGGTCGAGGTAAAGGCTGTTGGCGTGCCCCGAGAGACCGTGCTGGTCGAACAACTCTCCATGGTCCGCCGTCACCACCAGGATGGTGTTATCGAGGACGCCTTTCCGTTCGAGCGCCTTGACCATCGAATCAAGCTGCGCGTCAATGAAGCCGATCGCACCGTTGTAATCCCGCTCGCCACGGTGGACGCGTGGCGGATAGCGACTCCTGATTGGCTCGCTATCGTAGAACGCGAGGTGCGCATCCATCAGGTTGAGGAACGCGAAAAACGGACGCGTCCCGAGCCCATCCTGCCAGGAGAGAAAATCGGCGACCACGTGGTCGGCCAGCCTGGTCCGATACGTATGCTGGGGGATGATCGAGAGGTTCGGGCTTATGAACGCCGACACGACGTCGCGCACCGAGTGCGCGTCGAGCAGCTGCGTGAAGAGTTCCGTCTGCGTGTAGGACGAACACCGGATCACCTGCAGCCAGTCCGTTGCGTAGTCGCTGTAGTGCTCGAACCCCTGCGCGAGCCCGGTGTCCCAGCTCGTGTAGTGGAGGTTGGCGACAAAGCCCCCCGTGGCGTACCCGCGCTCGCGCAGGATTTCGGTGAGCGTCCTGGCTTCACCTTGCAGCGGCTTGTACCAGTCACCCGCCTGCTGCCGCGGATACAGTCCCGTGAACATCGACGCATGCGAGGGCAGGGTCCACGGCGCCGCCGAAAACGCCCAGTCGAACACGACGCTCTCCGCGGCCCGTCGCTGCAGCGCCGGCGTCGTTGTGGCGGTTGGTTCGTTCAGCGTGACATTCCGTGCGCGAACGACATCCATCACGACCAGCAGGATGTTCGGTTGGTTCGCTGCCTCCGTTGTCGCGGCGGACGCCCTCGATCCGCCGCTCCAATTCTGGAAGAGCGCCGCGACGGGCAGCACGACAAGGCACAACGCGGCAAGGCGTTTCGACCATGTCAACACGCGCTCGCTGCGCTTCATCGCGATGCGGGACAGTGAGGTCCCGATACCGGCTGACAGCACAAGGGCTGCCGTGCGCGAGATCTGCGTGAACGGCAACAGGAGGCCGAATGCCCCGGCAGTGCCGAACGCGAAGATGGCGAATGCCAGGAACCATCCCCGGCGAATCGTTAGGGCGGCGAGGCCGAGCATCAGCACCCCGGGCAGGAGGGCGATGGTATAGGCTATGGGCGACATCCAGAAGAACCCGCGCGGATACCAGACCATCCGGTCGAACCCGATGTGGGAGACCTCGAGCGAAAGCGCGTGTACGAGTCCGGTGGCTATCGAGGCGGCCAGCCCGAGGACTACGACATCGGTCAGGCGGCGTAGCGGCGGGCGCTCACTCCAGGGCAGGATAACCGGCATGGCGGTCACGATGTCCGTCCGAGGCGTAGGCCTAACGGCATCCTGCGTTTCGGCACGGCGAGCCCTGCTGTTCGTTGAATTCGCACACTACGGTGTCCAGATTTGACGGTCACCGCCGAACTCACGGCGGATTCCAGAACCCGTTGACACCGAAAATGCCTGTCCCATTGCTCGACCTCCGTGCCCAGCACGCCCTGATCAAGGATGAAGTGGTCAGCGCGATGATGCGCGTGGTCGATGACCAATTGTTCATCCTTGGCGCGCCGGTACAGCAACTCGAAGAAGCTGTTGCGCGGCTCAGTCATACCGCGCACGCGATCGGTTGCGCAAGCGGTACAGACGCCCTACTGCTCGCGCTTCGCGCGCTCGATATCGGACGAGGCGACGAAGTGGTCACGACGCCGTTCACGTTTTTTGCTACCGCCGGCACGATCCATAACGTCGGTGCGAGGCCCGTCTTCTGCGACATCGATCCGATCACGTTCAACATGGTGCCCGCTGCGGCAGCGGCCGCTTGCACCAGCCGGACTAAGGCGATCATTCCAGTGGATCTGTTCGGGCAGATGGCGCCTATCGAGTCCATCGCATTGGCAGCGCCGCGCATCCCTGTCATCGAAGACGCCGCACAGACGATTGGTGCGTCGCGCATGATCGACGGTGAGCGACGCATGGCCGGCGAAGTCGCGACGATCGGAACGTTCAGCTTCTTCCCATCGAAGAACCTTGGTGGTTATGGTGACGGCGGCATGATGGTCACGCAGGATGCCGCGCTCGCCACGCGACTGAAACGCCTGCGCGTGCATGGCGGCATGCAGATGTACCATCACGACGAGGTGGGGTATAACAGCCGCCTCGATTCGCTGCAGGCCGCTGTCCTGAGCGCGAAGCTTCCACACCTGTCGCACTGGAGCGCGGGCCGCCGCGCAAATGCGGCCTACTACACCTCGGCGTTTGCCGATCTCGCCGAAGTGAAGACGCCGGTGATCGAACCGGCGAACGACTCGATCTTCAACCAGTACACGATACGCGTCGAGCGCCGCGACGAACTTCAGGCCCACCTGAAGGCGAAGGGCATCGGTTCGGCAGTGTATTATCCGGTGCCCCTGCACCTGCAGCCCTGTTTCGAGTACCTGGGCTACAAGCAGGGTGCCTTTCCGGAGTCGGAACGGGCCGCCAAAGAGGTCCTGTCCCTTCCCATTTACCCCGAACTGACCTCGGCCCAGCTGGACGAAGTCATCACTGCCGTCCGTGCCTTCTATGGCCGCTGAGGCGTCCTTACGGGAGTCCCCGGCCGCTCAAACAATCGACATGAAAGAAGAACTACTTTCGAAGATCCGGGACCGCCGGGCCGTCATTGGCGTGGTGGGACTGGGATACGTTGGCCTTCCGCTGGCGATGGAATTCGCAGACGCCGGATTTCACGTGATTGGCTTTGACGTCAGCCAGCGCGTGTGCCGCGAGATCATGGCCGGGAATTCACACATCCAGGACGTGCCGGGCGAGACCGTGGCGAAACACGTCAAGGCCGGCAAGTTCGAGGCGACAACGGACGAGAAGGCGCTCGGCCGATGCGACGCGATTTCGATCGCCGTTCCCACACCGCTTTCGAAGACCCGCGACCCGGACATGAGCTACGTGAACGCGGCCACCGAAACCGTGGCGCGGAACAGCCATCCGGGCATGGTCATCGTGCTCGAAAGCACGACGTATCCTGGCACGACGCGCGAAGTGCTGCAGCCGCGTCTCGAGGAAGCAGGTCGCATCGTTGGCGTGGACACGTTCCTGGCCTTCAGTCCGGAGCGAGTGGATCCGGGGAACCCGACGTGGCACACGAAGAACACGCCCAAGGTTGTTGGTGGCGTAACCGCGGCGTGCACTGAAGTCGCGTCGGCGCTCTATGCCGCGTGTATCGATACCGTCGTCCCCGTCGCAAGCGCCGAGGCGGCTGAGCTGGTCAAGCTGCTGGAGAACACGTTTCGCGCGGTCAACATCGGGCTCGTGAACGAAATGGCGATCGTCTGCGACAAGCTGGGCGTGAACGTCTGGGAAGTCATCGACGCTGCCGCCACAAAGCCATTCGGGTTCATGCGATTCACGCCCGGCCCGGGGATCGGCGGGCATTGCATCCCGCTCGACCCGCACTACCTGGCGTGGAAGATGCGCACGCTGAACTACAAGACGCGCTTCATCGACCTGGCGAGTGAGATCAACTCGGAGATGCCGGAATACGTCGTCCGCAAGGTTGCGCGTGCCCTGAACGACGACCAGCGCTCGGTGAAGGGAAGCCGGGTCCTGATCATGGGCATTGCCTACAAGCGCGACATCGATGACATGCGCGAAAGTCCGGCGCTCGACGTCATGCGATTGCTGGAGGAGCGCGGTGCACAGGTGGACTACCACGATCCGTGGGTAAACTCGTTCACCGAAAACGGGCACACCAAGGCCGGTGTAGCGCTCACCAGGGAAGTGCTGGAGCGCGCCGACGCGGTGGTGATCGTGACCGACCATAGCGGGGTGGATTACCAGCTGGTCGCCGATCACGCGGGCCTGATCGTTGACACGAGGAACTCGACGTCGAAACTCAAGCCCTCGAAGGCGCGCATCGTCCCGCTGGCCGCCATACGAAATACCGACAAAGCGTGATCGATCCCAGTCAACCAGATACTCAGTGAACATTTCCGTTATCGGTACCGGGTATGTCGGTCTCGTGGTCGGTGCGTGTCTCGCCGAAACCGGCAACGACGTGACATGCGCGGACACCAACGCCGAGAAGATCGAAGGGCTCAAGCAGAACGTCATCCCGATTTACGAGCCCGGGCTGGACTCCATGGTCGAGCGGAACCAGCAGCAGGGCCGCCTGAAGTTCACCACCGACGTTCCGGGCGCGATTGCGCGGGCCGACGTGGTGTTCATCGCCGTGGGCACGCCGCCTGACGAGGACGGATCCGCCGACCTGCGTCACGTCCTTGGCGTGGCCGACCAGATCGGCAAGCACATGGCCCGCGAACTGGTCATTGTCACCAAGTCGACCGTTCCGGTGGGAACCGCGGCGAAGGTGGCGGCGGCGGTTGCGACGAATGCCAGGCTGCCGTTCCACATGTGCAGCAATCCGGAATTCCTGAAGGAAGGCGCGGCGGTCGACGACTTCATGAAGCCGGATCGCGTGGTGCTTGGCGTGGAGTCCGACCATGCGCGCAGCGTCATGGCAGAGTTGTATGCGCCGTTCGTCCGCACCGAGATACCGATCATCTTCATGGACATTCCGTCCGCCGAGATGACGAAATACGCGGCCAACGCGATGCTGGCGACGCGCATCTCCTTCATGAACGAAATCGCCGCGTTATGCGAACGTGTCGGCGCCAATGTCGACCTCGTTCGAAAAGGGGTCGGCAGCGACGCGCGCATCGGGCCGTCGTTCCTGTTCCCCGGACCTGGCTACGGCGGGTCCTGCTTTCCCAAGGATGTAAAGGCACTCGTCTCGACCGCTCGCAACTGCGAAACGCCGCTCATGGTGCTCGAAGCGGTGGAGTCCGCGAACGACCGGCAGAAGAAG
>DATMBT010000620.1:0-2238 GCA_035559475.1 Gemmatimonadaceae bacterium | reverse complement strand
ACCTGAGCGCCGTATGAAGCGTTCCTGCCCCACCCTGGTGCACGACCACCGAAGCGCACGCAAAAAGTTCGGAGTGCGGGGCCCAGTCGGCGACGAAAACATCCGGGCGGCCGGACGTGTCCGGGCGATGGCCATTGTCCTGGCCAACCAGCAACACGCACCGCACGCCGAGTTCCGCTGCGGCTTCCAGGCTCACCCGATAGAACCGCGGTGCGTCGTCGGCACCTACCGCGGCGGTGCCAAGCGTGAACACCACCGGCGCCGGTCCTGCATCGAGGAACGCCGCCAGTGCCGGCGGAATCGCGCCAAGCACGGCATCGTACGACACCGCACCGGTCACGACGGCGTTAGGCGGCCAGTCCGGTTGTGGCGCCGCCAGCAGGCGCGAGAACATCGCGAGATTCAGGTACGGTGAGAACTGCCCGCCATGAACCGGGTCCTGGCCGGGCGGCAGTCCGAGCCTTGCTCGCAGCCTGCGAACCGGGACACCCCACGATCGCGTCGCCACTCTCGAGAGCGGAACCATCCGGCGGTACAGGCCCGGAAAGCTGCGCTGCAACGCCGCCATCATTGGATGGACGGCCATCAGCGGTGGATCGGCTTGAGAGAAGAACCCAAGGGGCGCCAGTGAAGTAGAGGCCCACTTGAGCCCGCGGTGCTCTGCGATCACGGGCGCGGCGTACGTCAACGGATGCGAAACAAGCACGTCAGCGTCTCGAGCCACCGGGTCGAGATCTTCGTACGACTGCTCGACCACCGGCATCATCAAGTCGCGGACCAGGTACTCGGGTCCGCGCAGCGGTTTCATGATACGTCGCACGACTTCCCGATCATTCGGATCGATGTCGGGGCGCACGGCGTGGCCCCTGAGTCCGGCCGACTCGGCGAACGGAACGTAGATGCGCGGAACCGCCAGCGTGACGTCGTGTCCGCGAGCCTTCAGCGCGCGACCGAGACCGACGTACGGATTCAGGTCGCCAAACGACCCGAACGAGGTGATCACGAACTTCACGATGACAGATGGCGGATGGCGAAGGTCAGAAAACGGACTGGGAGAAGTTACTCCCAACCTCGGCCTTCGACTTCAGCGCACGCCGCCCGGGATCTCGTGATGCAACGTGTCAATCACCTGGATCCCATCGTGACCCATCAGCCGCCCGCGATGCACGTCGTCTGCTGCGAAGCATCCGATGCAGTAATACGCAAGCGTCTCAACTCCACCGGCATCTTCATGAGACAGGACGTGCGCGTCGCTGAGGCTCACCGCCATGGTGCAGCTCGGGCAGATCCCGTATCGCCACGGCAGATGAAGGTCCTGAGTCGCGGACTCCACGCGTTGGCCGGTCGTTACGGCGACGTGTCGCTGTTCAATCCCGTTCAAGGTCCGCACGTCCCGGAACTCGACGTGGTTGTGGTGGCCGCAATCGCAGTCCACTCGGCCGCGAAACGCCTCGCGACGAGTCCGAGCCTGCATCCGCCGACCGCAGGCTTCGCACATGCCTACGTCACGGATGCCGACTTTTTCTGCAGATGGAGTTGTGATTCTGGTGCGCCGCGTCGCCTCCAGCGCCGGAACGGGGGGAGGCTCGATCAATACACGGGGCAGCCAACTAGGCCACTTCATTGCTTCCTGGGAAACAGCGCGGGTCTGGTTGCGAAAAATAGCCCTCATTTGCGAGCCCGGTCAGAGTAGGAACTCCTAAGGAAAGTCCGTACTGTTGTGGCGGCTTGAGCAGGCGACCGGATAACTTTTTCGCTCTTTCTCCGGAAAACCCCTCTTACATGCGTTTTCACGACCAGCCGCGGTTCCCGCTTGGCATCAAATGCGCCAGCCGGAACTGTGGCCTGAAGCCGGTCGACAAGGACCTCGCGCTTTTTGTCAGCGAACGGGAAGCGTCTGCGGCCGCGATCTTTACGCGGAACCAGTTCCCCGGGGCGCCGGTCATCCTGGGTCGGGACACGATCAAGGGCGGCCGGCTGCGCGCAATCGCCGTGAACAGCAAGGTGAGCAATGTGGCGACGGGCGCCGTCGGAGTTGAAAATGCGCGTCGCATGGCCGCAGCGACGGCGGCGGAATGCGGGACAACGCCCGATCGTGTCCTGGTCAGCTCCACCGGGGTGATCGGCGTGCAGCTGCCAATCGAGAAGATCGAAGCGGGACTGCGCGGCATGACAAGCGACCTGACCGACGATCCCCTGGTCGGCGCGCGCGGCATCATGACGACGGACAGTCACCCG
>DATMBT010000619.1:0-7235 GCA_035559475.1 Gemmatimonadaceae bacterium | reverse complement strand
AGTGATCGAGGGAGAAGAACACGCGTCGCGAGTCGTGAAGGCGCGCCCCGCCCATCCGCTCGAAGTAGTCGATCGCCATGGGACCGGATCCATCGGTCCCGAGCACGAGGTCCACCTGGCAGACCGCGATGTCGCCGGCGCGAACCGCTGATCCACTTCGTGACGAGAGGATCTTCTCGCTGATCGTCTGCGGAAAACCCGCTTCAGAGGGCTCTGCCATGCTCCATCGAGGCGACGCCGACACGCTCTCCGCGCGCGACCCACGCTGCTCCTACCAGGTTGCTGAAGGTATTCACCGTGGTCCGGCACATATCGAGCACACGGTCAATGCCTGCCACGAGGGCGATCCCCGCTGCCGCGTTGGGGCCTAACCCGATCGCATTCAGCACGATCAACGTGGTGACGAGTGAACTGCCGGGCACGCCTGCTCCGGCCGACGAGGCAACGATGGTCGTGAGGACGATCGTTACCAGTTGTCCCGGCCCGAGATCGACGCCGTACAGGTTGGCCAGAAAAACTGCGGTCGCCGCCTTGTAAACAGCCGCACCATTCTTGTTGAGCGTCGCGCCGGCAGGCAACACGAAGCTGACGATCTCACCGGGAATGCCGAGTCGCTCGCGAGCCGCCGCCATGCTGACCGGCAACGTCACGCTCGAGGAGGCGGTCGAGAACGCGAGCACCAGCGCATCACCAACGTTGCGCGCAAACTCTACGATGCCCATGCGGGCGCCGAAGCGCACGGCGGGAACGAGGACCAGCATCACGTGGATCGCGAGCGCCACGACGACAATCAGCGCATACATCGCGAGGCTTCGCAGGAGGTCGATCCCCGACCGCACCACGGTCACAGCGATCAGCACACCGACCGCCCACGGCGCGAGGACCATCAACCATCGTATCACAACCATCGACACATCGTTGACCGCGCCGAAGAACGCCACCAGCGGGCGACGACGTTCTTCATCCAGGGCTGTCGCGGCGGCCGCGAAAACGACAATCGCAAAGATGAGCGCGAGCAGGTCGCCCTGGGCCGCGGCCGCAAACGGATTCTGCGGCACGATCGCAATCAGCGTCTGCTTCAACCCGGGGACTGCAGACACGTTCGCCGACGCGCTGGCGGCAGTCGCCGCAAAGCGATCCGTGATCGCGTCACGCACGGAGGGGTCGAGGCCGGCACCAGCGCCGCCCACCAATGCGACTGCCAGGCCGATCACGGCAGCGAGCGCGGTCGTGACCACAAACCAGCCGAGCGTTCGCACGCCGATGGTGCCAAGGCGGCGGATGCCACCTAACGATGCCACGCTGGTAAACAGGCTGCCGGCGACCAGCGGGATGACCACCATGGTGATCAGGCGGATGAAAATCGTGCCCACCGGCTCACTCCACTCGATCGCGGTCCGCAACCAGGTTAGCGCCGGCAAGCGAGCAACGAACCCCAGTACCAACCCGATGAGCAGGCCGAGGAAGATTTTCGTCTGGAGGCGCATCGTCAGGCGCGCAACTCGGCGAGCACCTCGGCCAGGGCGGCCAGCGTGCGCTGGACGTCCTCCTCACGAATATCGCCCATGTGCCCTATGCGGAACGCTGTGGGTTGGTAGCGATCAAGGCCAGCGGCGGTGAGGATGCCGCGCGTCTTGAGTCCGTCGCGCACACGCGTCGGCGGCAAGTCCGGGGGAAGGGCGATTGCTGTGAGCGTGGTTGATCGCCGGCGCAACGCCGCGCATTGCGGTTTCAGGCCTAACGACTCCGAGCCTTGCCGCGCCAGGTCGGCCATGCGCGCGTGCCGGGCAATGACTCCGGCGAGCGTCTCCTCGTGATGCATCCGAAGCGCTTCGGCTACCTGCATGACGAGGTGGACGGGTGCAGTCCCCGGGGTCTCTGGTTTTGCCTTCGTCACCTGCCGGCGGATCTCGGCGAAGTCCCAGTAGTTTCGAGGCAGTCGCGCGGTCTCGGTCGCAGCCCACGCCCGCTCACTGAGCACGGCGAAGGCGAGGCCAGGAGAGGACATGAGGCACTTCTGCGACGCCGTGATCGCGACATCGACGTCCCAGCGATCGAACTCGAACGGCATGCCACCGATCGACGAGACACCGTCTACCAGAACGAGCGCATCCCGCGCCCGAGCGACGCGCGCCACACCGGGAACATCGTTGGCCACTCCAGTGGATGTATCTCCATACGCCAGCGCGACCGCGCGAATGGATGGATTCCCTGCCAGAAGCGTGTCCAGTTCCTCGGGATCCACATCGTGATTCCAGTCCGCGGCTACGCGATGCACGATGAGACCGTAGGAACGCGCGAACACCTCCCACATCTCACCGAACTTTCCGTTGCAGCACACAGCGATGGCGTCGCCCGGGGAGAACAGGTTGCAGATGGACGCCTCCATCGCGCCTCTCCCTGTCGTGTGAACGGGCAACACGGGTTGTTCGCGCGTACCGAACACGGGCTGTAACAGCGCCAGCATCTCACGCAGCTCGTCAGAAAACTCTGCCGTGCGATGGTGGATCATCGGGCGGGCGCCTGCAGCCAGGACGCGCTCAGGAACGCGCGTCGGGCCAGGCGTCATCAGCAACATCGGCGCAGCGCGGCGATCGGGCGCCGCGGTCACTCGATGATCCCGTGTTTTCTCAAGGTGTCGTCGATCTCTCCCTTGAACAGGCCGCCGCCCTTGATCTCTGCGATGCGCTTCGACTCGCGGTCCATCAACGCCGTCACCAGCGCCAACACTTCGACCGCGTCTCCGGCGGGAATGACCACGACACCGTCGTTGTCCCCCACCACAATGTCTCCGGGAGAGACTACAACTCCGCCACAACTGACCGGCACATTGATCTCCCCCGGGCCATCCTTGTCGCACGATCCCGGACTCACGGTTCGCGAAAACGCCGGGAAGGCGAGTCTCGTTATGCCCTCGACATCGCGGATGGCGCCGTCGACGACGATACCGCCAAGGCCAGCCGCCGCAGCGGTGTGACACATCAGTTCCCCGAAGACCGCGCTGGTCGTGTTCCCGCCAGTGCTCACGACGACGATGTCACCAGGCGTCGCCACCTGGAGGGCCTTGTGCACCATCAGGTTGTCGGCCGGACGCGCGTTCACCGTGACCGCCAGGCCGCATAACAGCAGCGATGAACGGCTCTGGATGGCCGAGTCCATGAAGTTGAAGCGGCCCATGGCGTCGGCCAGATTCGACGACGCCAGACCGCGAAAGCGTTCAACCAGATCCGCGGGTAGACGCGGCGGTGCGGCGAGAACCCTGAATCCCGGTCGTCCGAAGGCAGGCATTTAACTACGAGGAGGCAGGAGGCAGGAGGCAGGAGACAGTGAAGGAACGAAGCGGTACCAATAAGCCGTCCGTCATTCAACGTCGCAACGGCAGCGCCGCCTCTCAGGTCCGCTTCGGCGCGAAGAACTCCCGCAGGAGCGATCGGCATTCCTCCGCCATCGCACCGCCGACGACTTCAGGCCGGTGGTTCAGTCGCGGATGCCGAAGGAGATCCCCGACACTGCCCGCCATTCCCGCTTTCTCATCCCACGCGCCGAAGGTGACCCGGTCGAGGCGGGCAAGGACAATCGCCCCCGCGCACATCGAGCATGGCTCCAGTGTTACGAACAGCTCGGCTCCTTCCAGTCGCCAGGTACCTAACGTACGCGCGGCCTCGCGAATCGCGATGATCTCCGCATGGGCGGTGGGATCCTGGTCGCGCACCGTGCGATTGGAGCCACGCCCGATGATCTCGCCGTTCCGGACGACGACTGCTCCGATCGGGACGTCATGGTGCTCTGCGGCCTCCGACGCGAGTTGGAGGGCGTGGGTCATGAACTGGTGACTCGTGACTCGTGACTGGTGACTCGGCACGGCGGCGGGAATCGGGAATCGGGAATCGGGAATCGGCACCGCGGCGGATAGGGGACATCGATGTTCCAATGAATTCGGCGGCAATCTGGATGGCAGTTTACCCGATATCTGCCATCCGCCATCCGCCATCCGGGTTCACGCCTTCCTGAACACCAGCTTGTCCCCTTCAACATCAGCAACAATGTTATCGCCGTCGTTGAACTTTCCCTCCAGCACCGCCAGCGCCAACGGATTCTGTATTTCGCGTTGAATCGCGCGCTTGAGCGGCCGCGCGCCGAACGCCGGGTCGAAGCCCTCCTCCGCCAGCTTCTGCTTGGCGGCATCCGAGACCTCGAGCGTCATGTTCTTCTCGGTGAGCAGCTTGCGCAGCCGCGCGAGTTGCAGCTCGACAATCGACCCGATCTGCTCGATGCCTAACGGGTGGAAGATGATGATGTCGTCTACGCGGTTCAGGAACTCCGGCTTGAAGGTCTGCCGGAGCGCCTGCATCACCTGTTTCTCGACGGTTTCCCAGTTGTCGCGCGCGTGCTCCAGGATGTATGTGGACCCCACGTTCGACGTCATGATGATCACGACATTGCGGAAGTCCACCGTGCGGCCCTGCGAATCCGTCAATCGCCCATCATCCAGGATCTGCAGCAGGATGTTGAACACGTCCGGGTGCGCCTTCTCGATCTCGTCGAAGAGCACCACCTGGTACGGACGGCGCCTCACGGCCTCGGTGAGCTGCCCGCCCTCCTCGTAGCCGACGTAGCCCGGCGGCGCGCCGATCAACCGCGCCACGGCGTGCTTCTCCATGTACTCCGACATGTCGATGCGCACCATCGCCTGCTCGTCGTCGAACAGGAACTGGGCGAGTGCGCGTGCGGTCTCTGTCTTTCCTACGCCCGTCGGGCCCAGGAAGATGAACGACCCGATCGGCCGGTTGGGGTCCTGCAGTCCCGCGCGGGAACGACGCACCGCGTTCGACACCGCCTCGACTGCCTCGCGCTGGCCAATCACCCGTCGCGCCAGTTCGTCCTCGAGCTTCGCCAGTCGCTCCCGTTCGCTCTCCATCATGCGCGTCACGGGAATGCCGGTCCACCGCGACACAATCTCCGCGATGTCGTCGGCCGTGACTTCTTCCTTGAGGAACCGCGCTCCGCTGACCTGCTTCGACGCCAGCGCCTGTTCCGCTTCCCGTAACCGGCCCTCCAGCGTGGGGATCTTGCCGTACGTGATTTCCGCCGCTTTCCCCAGGTCGCCGGAACGAGTCGCCTGCTCGGCCTCGATCCTGGCCGCCTCCAGGTCGGCCCTGATCTGCCCCACGGCGCCTAACGTCTCCTTCTCGCGCTGCCACTGGGCCTTCATGCCGGACGACTTCTCCTTCTCCTCGGCCAGCTCCTTCTCGAGGGCCTTCCGCCGCTCCACGGCCTCCTTGTCCTTCTCCTTCTGCAGCGCCTGGCGCTCGATCTCGAGGCGTACGATGCGGCGCTCCACCTCGTCGATCTCCTGCGGCATGGAGTCGATCTCGATGCGCAGCCGCGACGCCGCTTCATCCATCAGGTCGATCGCCTTGTCCGGCAGGAACCGGTCACCGATGTAGCGGTTCGACAGCGTCGCCGCAGCCACCACCGCCCCGTCGGTGATTGTCACGCCATGGTGCGCCTCGTAACGCTCCTTGAGTCCACGCAGGATGGCGATCGTGTTCTCGACCGTTGGCTCACCGATGTAGACCGGCTGGAAGCGGCGCTCCAGCGCCGGGTCCTTTTCGATGTGCTTGCGGTATTCGTCGAGCGTGGTCGCGCCAACCACCCGGAGCTCGCCGCGCGCCAGCATTGGCTTGAGCATGTTGCCGGCGTCCATCGCGCCTTCCGCCTTCCCCGCCCCGACGATCGTGTGCAGCTCGTCGATGAAAACGATGAACGCGCCCTCCGACTCGGTGATTTCCTTCAGCACCGCCTTGAGGCGCTCCTCGAACTCGCCGCGGAACTTGGCGCCGGCAATGAGCGCGCCAAGGTCGAGCTGGATGAGCCGCTTGTTCTTGAGTCCCTCGGGGACGTCGCCATTCACGATGCGCTGCGCCAGGCCTTCGGCAATCGCGGTCTTGCCGACGCCGGGTTCGCCGATGACCACCGGGTTGTTCTTCGTGCGACGTGACAGCACTTGCATGACACGACGGATCTCCTCGTCGCGGCCAATCACCGGGTCTAGTTTTCCCTTACGCGCCGACTCGGTCAGGTCGCGCGTGAATCGCTGCAGCGCTCGATAGGCGTCTTCCGGCGACTGGTCGGTGACCTTGTGCGTTCCGCGAACCGCCTTGAGCGCTTCCATGAGCGCTGCCCGGTCGGCTCCGACTGCGTTCAGCAGGACCTTGCTCTCTGCTCCCTTCGTATCGGCCAGGCCGAGGAGCAGGTGCTCGGTCGAGATGTAGTCGTCGCCTAACGTCCGCGCCTCTTCCTCCGCGCGGTCAATGACCTGGTTGAGCTCCCGGGAGAGGGTTGGCTGGGCGCCGGATTGCTTCGGATACCGCCCGATCTCGTGCTCAATCCCCTCTCGCAACTGGGCCACGTTCACGCCCAGCTTCTGCAGGATGGGAACGACGATGCTCTCCTCCTGCGCCACCAGCGCGTGGAGGAGGTGCAGATCGTAAACGAGGGGATTCCCGTTCTTTCGGGCGAGGCCGAGCGCGTCGTTGAACGCTTCGGTCGATTTTACGGTCAGGCGATCGGGATTAATCACGACTTCCGATGGCGGATGGGGGATGGCGGATGTCGGAACAGAGGGGGTTTACGTCCCGACAAGGCCGAAATAGGCCAGCGATGAAGGGCAATGACAATACCTGCAGATTGCGCCGTAATGACGCTTCCCGAGCTTTTACGGCGGGCACGAGTAACAACATTGGCAGGTTGCGTCATGGATTCCTGCCTTGCTGCGCCCGGTAATGGTTGATAGCCTGCACACCCGTGACTCGCCGAATCGCTTTCCTTGCACTCACGACGCTCGTTGCCGGCATCGCCTGCCGGTCGGATCGCGTCTTCGCCGAAATGAGCGATTCGACGTTCGTCCGAACGATGATCGAGCTCCGCAAGCTGCCGGTGTCACCCGCCGACCCGGCACTCCGCGCGCAGCGACGCGATTCGATCCTGAATGCCATGGGTGTGACTGGAGCCCAGGTCGAGTCGACCGCGGTGCGCCTGGCGAATGACCCTGCCCTGGCAGCGCGCATCTGGCGAGCGATTGAAACGCCAGGGTCTCCTTCTCCGCCATAAAAAAAAGCGGCGCCCGCTCGGGACGCCGCTCAACGTTCCATTTCGCCTACTTGCGAACGGTCATTTTCCGCGTCAGCGGTGAGCCATTCACAATGAGGCTATATACGTAAATGCCGGCTGAG
>DATMBT010000618.1:0-6422 GCA_035559475.1 Gemmatimonadaceae bacterium | reverse complement strand
GTGCGGAGCACGATGGCCACCGACGTGCGCCAGCGCGGGTAGCCGAGTGCCAGCGCGGCCTCGCGTAACGCCGTGGGGACGGTGCGCACCATTTCTTCCGTGGCACGGGTCACCAGGGGGATCATCATCGCGCCAAGCGCTGCCCCACCTGCCAGTGCAGAAAAGTGTCCGACGGGCCTGACGAGGATGTGCCAGGCGAAGATTCCCATCACGATCGATGGCATGCCGTTCAACACGTCGGAGAGGAATCGCACGCTGGTGGCGAGCCGGGCACCTCGTTGTTCCGCGAGATACAGTCCGGCGCCGATGCCAACGGGAAGGCCAATCGACGTCGCCGTGCCGACGAGGATCAGCGTGCCGACGATGGCATTCGCCATGCCGCCTCCAGACTCGCCCACCGGTTTCGGCATGCGAGTGAAGAACGCGAGATCGATCGACGTCGCGCCCTCCCGAAGCAGGTGCCACAGCAGGAACAGCAGCGGCAATGTCGCGAGGATGGCTGCGGCGCCCAGCAGCCCACTCATCGCGACGTTCACCAGCCGCCGGGCCCGCAGGGAGCGGGGTCGCGGGGCCCGGGTGTGCACGCGCGCCGTCATGATTTTGGCTCCCGGCCCACCGACCAGACCAGCCAGCGAGCGATCGCGTTGACGACCAGCGTCACGAAGAGCAGCACGGCGCCACACGCCATCAGCGCCGACGTGTGCAACTCATTCGTGGCTTCGGCGAATTCGTTCGCGATGACAGACGCCAGCGTATAGCCCGGCGCAAAGAGCGACGCCGAGATCTCGTGGCGGTTGCCGATCAGCATCGTGACCGCCATGGTTTCGCCTAACGCGCGACCGAGCCCGAGGATGATGCCGCCAAGGATGCCGGAGCGGGCGTAGGGCACTACCGCGTCACGAATCATCTCCCACTTGGTGGCGCCCATGGCCAGCGCGGCCTCACGCTGGGAGCGCGGCACTGCCATCAACACCTCGCGCGACACCGCCGAGATGTACGGCAGGATCATGATGGCGAGGATGACGGCAGCGCCAAGCATGCTGTTCCCGTACGCCGGCCCGGTGAAGAACGGTGTGTTCCCCAGGCGGAGTGTGTCCCGCAGGAACGGCATGATCGTTTCCCGGAGGATTGGCAGCAGCACGAAAATGCCCCAGAGCCCGTAGACCACGCTCGGGATTGCGGCAAGCAGGTCGACCAGGAACGACACCGGCTGCCTCAGCCACCGTGGCGAGAACTCCGAAAGCCAGATGGCGACTCCGATGGCCAGCGGGGCGGCGAGGATCAGCGCGAGGACCGAACTGACGATTGTGCCATAAATCATCGGTGCGGCGCCGAATTGCAGCCGGACGGGATCCCACTCGCTGCTCGTTAGGAATCCCACGCCGAACTGACGCAACGCAGGCCATGCGGCTGCCACCACTTCGAACGCGATGAATACCAGCAGCACGGGAATGGCGACCGCGAACGCCGTCGTAAGCGTTCGATAGATCCGGTCGCCGATCGAAGAACCTTCGAGAGTCCTCGTGCCGTCCGGCGGAGCTGCCTCCGCCGGTTCCGGCGCTGCTGGCACTACGGTCGTCACGGCGTTGCGTTCAACGCAATGGTGCTGAGTCGCTCGGTCAATCGCTGCGCCATGGCTGCCGGCAATGGCGCGTAGTCGAGCGCGGCCGCGCTCTGCTGTCCGGTCGTGTACATCCAGCGCATGAAGTCGACGAGTTTCTTGCCCTTCACCGGGTCAGGAGGCGTCTGGTAGACCAGCAGCCAGGTGAGCGAGGAAATCGGGTACGCATCTGCGCCCGGTCCGTTCACGATCGAGATCCGATAGTCGGCGTCTGGCTTCAGCGCTGTGGTGGCGCCTTCCGCCGCCGCGGTGATCGACGCGATGGTGGGTTCGACGAAGTTGCCGGCGCTGTTCCCGACATGTGCGACAGGAAGGCCGTTCTGCTTTGCGTATGCCAGCTCCACATAGCCGATGCTGCCCGGCGTCTGCTTCACCTGGCCGGCGACGCCTTCATTGCCCTGGCCACCAAGGCCAACAGGCCACTTCACTTCCTTGCCACGGCCCGGCCCCCCGGCCTCCTCCGTCCACTTCCTGCTCGCGGCACTGAGATAGTCGGTGAAGATGAACGTGGTGCCGCTGCCGTCCGTCCGATGCACGACCAGGATATCGTCCGAAGGCAGTTTCACATTCGGGTTGAGCGCCGCGATCCTGGCATCGTTCCACTTCGTGATCTGGCCCATGAAGATTTCGGCGATGGTCGCGCCGTTCAGGCGCAGTGGCGTTGTCACCGAGGGCACGTTGTAGGTGACCACGACTGCGCCAATCACGGTTGGGAAGTGAAGCACCGCACCATGCTTCGCCGCGGCGATCTGTTCGTCGGTCATTGGGGCATCGGACGCGCCGAAGTCGACGATGCCGTCCTGCAACTGCTTGATACCGGCTCCGGATCCCTTCGACTGGTAATTGATCTTGATGCCGGTGGCTTGCTGGTAGTCCGAGACCCACTTCGAATAGATCGGATACGGGAACGTTGCGCCCGCGCCGTTCAGGTCGACGCCGGCAGAATTCGACATCGTGTCGGTCGTCGCCGACTCGCTGCCACCGCCGCAGGCGGTGAGTGCGAACGTCAGCGTCGTCAGGCTTATCGCGAAGAAGCGCATGGTACGCTCGTTGTGGAGGAAATCAGAAGCTTGCGATGAAATGCAGGAAGTACGTGCGTGTATTCGTTCCAGGCAGTCCGTTGCGGAACGAGAGTGTCTGCACATCGAGGGTCACCGAAGTACGGCTACTGAGATCCCACATGGTGCCTGCGATGTACCGGCGCTGATTGCCGTTCTGCGAATCGTCCGGCTCGACGTTGTCCATGCGGAAGAGCACCTGCCATGGCGATTCCGATGCCGAGCCTAACGGGCGCCAGAATCCGAAGGCCGACAGCAGGGTGCCTTTCGCGGTTCTGGCGGTTGGCGCCGCGTCCTGGGTCGTGTCGGCCGTTTCGACGATGTCCGACTTCCGGCCCAACTGCAGTCCGGCGACGACGCGTGAATGCCGGTATCCGGTGAAGAGCCCGTACCGATCCTTCCGCTGCATCTGGGTCACGGGCGACAGCGTTCCCTGTCCCGCCGCAAAACTGCTGGCTCGTCCGCCGAAGCTCACCCACGGGGAGAACTCCAGTCCGCGCAGTGCACCGGAGCTGTTCGCCCACGGGCTGATCGAAACGCGCGCCTGGAAATCCTTGAAGCGATCTGTCTCGCGTGAACCGTACCCGTTGCCGTTCACGATGGTGGCATAGACCTCACCCAACCTGTTAGGCAGCGCCACCACGGCGGCGGCGCCGGCGTCGGCGGAGCTGAAGTATCCGGCCAGTTCGACCGCGGCCTGCGACAACCCGCGATTCCAGTACTGCTCCTCCTTCTCGATTATCACCGTCGGCAGGATGCCGATTCGGCCGAAGACCCTGGTCGCGCTGGCGGGTCCGCTGACGAACTGGTGATTCAGGAAGGCGTACTTGATTCGCATCGTCCAGCCGGCGTAGTAGTCGTCGAGCGCTGGATCGCGCTGCTGGAAGACATCGAGCGTGACGCGAATGCTGTCGCGGCTTCCAGCCGAGGCTCGGAAGTTCAGGTAGGCGCGATCCACGTCGAATCGGTTCGCTGAGTTGGCGTTCGTTGGTCCCCCGTACTGGTAGTTGAGGTACAACACGCCGGAGAATCCAAAGGGCAGCGTAGACGAGGGCGTGGCCTGTTGTGGAACCACCGGTTTGGCCGGTGGAGTCGAATCGACCTGCGCAGGGCCGGGGTTCTGGGCTTTCAGCAGTGAGCTGGAGAGAAGGAACAGCAAAGCGAGCGGTAGCAAGCGATAGCTCGGCTGGCGCACGTTGTCCCCTTGAGTGACCGGTTATGAAGGCGTCCTCCGCCTCAGGCGAGGGGTAGGCTATAGGCACCGTATAACAGTTCGACGACAACTTTGTAACGCACCGGTCCTGATTGTCGCGTAGCGCAGGGCCATGAGCGGAAGCCGAGCGCTGAACCGCCGACAGTTGTCAGGCAGGCTGGGGAAGCTCGGCTGTGTGCGTCACGCCAGTCTTGCTGGCGTGTCACTTTCCTGTCGCGGACTCAGGCTTTGCCGTTCGTGCTCGAGGGGCGGTGCGGGAACCACGTCTCTATGGTGGTTCCCCGCTCGGGTTCGCTCCACGCGTCAACCCAGCCGCCATGCGCCTCCACGAGATGCTTCACGATGGCGAGGCCGAGCCCGGTGCCCCCTTCATCGCGGGAGCGACCGGTGTCTACGCGATAGAACCGCTCGAAAATCCTGGCCAGGTGCTCGGCGCGGATACCGGCGCCCGTATCCCTGACTGCGATGGCGATCCCGCCATTGGTCGAGCGGGCATGGATCACGACCTCGCCAGCCGTGGTGTGCCTGACCGCATTGTCCACCAGGTTGGTCAACACCTGGCGCAGGGCCGTCGGGTCGGCATCGATTACGAGCGCGTCCGGCTCCACGTCGACGCGCAACCCGATCCCCTTGGCAGCGCCTTGCGCGCGCATGCCAGACATCACGTCCGCGGCGAGGGACTCGATGTCTACGGCGGCGGGGTTCGGCTTCCAGCCGCCGGATTCGATCCGCGAGAGGTCGAGGAGGTCGTCCACGATGCGCTGCATGCGCCGGGTGTTGGTCAGGATCGCCGCTGCAAACTGGCGGCGCATATCCACCTCGAGCGAGTCGTCGCCTAACGTTTCAGCGAACCCGCCGACCACCGTGAGCGGGGTCTTGAGCTCGTGCGACACGTTGGCCACGAAGTCGCTGCGGACCGTCTCGAGTCGGCGCAGTGGTGTCAGGTCGAAGAGCGCCAGCACCGCGCCGCCTGACGCGAGCGGCCGGGCCGTGAGCGTCACCGTCCGGGCACCAACGTGAAGCTCCAGTCCATCGATCGCCTCACCGGCGATCGCGGCCGTGATCGCCGAACGGAGCACGCGTTCACGCGGAAGCTGGTCAACCGGAAACGGGACCTCGTCGCGCAGGTTGAGCAGCCGTCGCGCCTGGGCATTCACGTGCACGACCTGGTGGCGCGAGTCGAGCGCGATCGCCCCCTCATTGAGCGAGTCCATCAATGCCCGCAGCAGGGCGTCATCGGCTTCGAGGGCGCGCAACCTGGTACTGAGTTGCTCGGCCAGCTGGTGGAACGCTGTGGCGAGTTCCCCGACTTCGCCGCTCACGTTGAGCGCCGGGCGCCGCTCCAGGTCACCGGCGGCGATGGCCTTGGCGTCGTCGCGCAACTCGAGCACGGGGCGCGTCACCGAACGTGCAAACA
This sequence comes from Gemmatimonadaceae bacterium, assembly GCA_035559475.1. Taxonomy (GTDB): domain Bacteria; phylum Gemmatimonadota; class Gemmatimonadetes; order Gemmatimonadales; family Gemmatimonadaceae; genus JABWBJ01. The sequence goes on along the minus strand of DATMBT010000618.1, from coordinate 1,113 downwards.
CCGCCGACAGCAGCAGCGCCAGCACCGTCGCACCTAACGCGGCCACGAGAACGTCGCGCTGCATCCGGGCCACAAGCACCTCGTGGGACCGCGTCGGCAGCGAGACACGCGCCACGCCGAGGGTGGTGCGTACGGCGGCGTACAGCTCTTCGTCGCCCGCCGAAGGACTGTTCCGAATTGATGAACCGGAGTCGGAGCGGAGGGCGGCGCTGATCTCGGGACGCGACGCGTGGTTCTCGAGCCGGCTCAGCGCGGGTTCGTCGAACTCCGAATCACCAGCCACGTGCCCGTCGGGGGTGATGAGGCTGACGCGGTGCGATAAGGCGGAGGCGGAGGCGTCGGCGAGTGAGTCAGCATCGAGACCGTTACGCCACTGTGCGCCGACCAGACGTGCCTCGCGCAGCAGTTCGGTCGCACTCTCGTCGCGCAGTCGCTCGCGCAGTCGCCGGTCCAGGCTTGCTACAGTCAGGACGACGAAGACACCAGAAACCAGCAGCGATCCAACGATCAGGCGTTGGGTGAGGTTCAAGCGCTACGCGTCTGGGCGGCTCGCAGGCGGTATCCGAATCCGCGGACGGTTTCAATCAATTCCCCCGCCGCTCCAAGCTTAGTGCGAAGGCGCTGCACGTGCATGTCCACGGTGCGGGTCTGGATGTCCGGGGCCGCATCCCAGACGATCTCCAGGAGCAGCGCCCGCGACTGCACCCGGCCGCGGCGCTCCGCCAGCGTGACCAGGAGCTTGAATTCTGTTGGGGTAAGGTCCAGCTCTGCATCTTCCACCGTGACCCGGTGCGCGGACCGGTCGATCAGGATGGGACCAAGGCGGACGACGTCGGGTAACCCCGACTGCGACTGCGACATACGCCGCAGGATGTTGCGCACACGGAGGACGAGTTCCTGTGGAGCGAAGGGCTTGGTCAGGTAATCATCTGCGCCGGAGGACAATCCCTTGATGCGGTCAGGTTCCTCGCGGCGCGCGGTGAGCAGCAGGACGCCGATGTCCTGTCCGGCATCATGAGCCCGCAGCTGGTCCAGGACTTCGAGCCCGGACATACCCGGCAGCATCAGGTCCAGGACAACGAGAGCAGGGCGATCCTGCTGCGCTATTCGCAG
>DATMBT010000617.1:0-4279 GCA_035559475.1 Gemmatimonadaceae bacterium | reverse complement strand
CGGCGTCCTCGAGGACCTGGCGCGCCGCGGTGAATGCCACTTCTTCGCGAGGGAAGCAAAGCCGGAGCACCAGCGGGGCGACCGCGCATCCCAATACGACCATGGGCAGCGCCGCAACGACCCATTGGCTGAACGAAATGCCGATTCCGTGTTTTTCCTGGAGCATGCCGATGGCGAGCGCGGCGCGCGTGCTGCCCAGAAAGCTCGCGTTCGAGCCGATCATGGCGCCCCACGCGAGCGACAGGAACATCACCTTGGCGTAGGCGCTCTGGCCGACGGCCAGGCGCAACGCGATGGCCACCTCGAGCGCGATCGGGAACAACAGCGCCGACGTGGCCTGGTTAGGCATCCACAGCGTGCCGAACGCCGCGGCCAGCATCATGCCCGTGGCGAACGCGTACGGCGACCGCTCGAACGGCCGCAGGAACAGCAGCGCACATCGCTTGCTGAGGCCACTCTCGATGAGGGCGGCCGCAATGATGAAAACGCCGATGAGGAAGAAGACGGCGGAATTGCCGAATGCCGCGAAGGCTTCCGACGTCCGCATCGCGCCGGTGAGCGCCAGCAGCGCGACGGCCAGGAGCCCGGTGATCCCGAACGGGACGGCGTTCGAGATCCAGAGACCGGTGCAGAGAATGAAGATCGCCCACGACGTCTTCCCCGCCACCGAAAGGCCGGCCGGCGCGGGGGCGAGGTAGACGGCGAGTCCGAGCGCCACGCTGCCCCAGATGAGCGCGAACTTGACCACGCGCTTCCACGGGAGGGGCTGCGGTGGGGTGACGGGCGCGCCCGACGGGGGCGTCTGTCGTGGCCGTTCCGTCGGCCAGCGGAAGGCGTTTGGGTCGACCGTTGGATCGTGCCTAACGGGAGGGGTCAAAAGCGAGGAGGCAGGAGGCAGGAGGCAGGAGACAGGGAAGGAACGAAACGCTCAGGACACTGGAATGGTCGCCTTCAAATGCCGTTTGATGGTTGTCCGTCCCTGCCTCCTGCCTCCTGCTTCCTGCCTCCTCGCTGTTCAATCGCTTCCTTCAATCGCTCTACGAAGGCCCATGGCAATCGCACCCGCCCCATGAGCCGTCCCTCGTTCACATCTCCATGATCATCCGATCCCCCGGTCACCAGGAGGTCGTACCGCCCGGCCAGTTCGAGGAACCGGTTCGTTTCCGCGCGTGAATGCTGCGGGTAATGTGCCTCGACGCCGTCCAGCCCCGCTCCCACCAGGAAAGCTACCTCGTCATCGCTCAGCCCAGTCCGGGCCGGATGCGCGGCGACCGCCACGCCGCCGGCGCGGTGAATCTGCTCGATCGCTTCTGTTGGCGAGATCTTCACGCGCTGTACATAACAGCGACCATCATCCCGGATGAACTCCTCCGTGAACGCTGCCTTCAAGGTCGGCACCACGCCCGCTTCCACCATCGCCCGCGCGACATGCGGCCGCCCGATGTTCTCACCACCGGCGATCGCCTGCACGCGCGCCCAGGACACCGCGTGGCCAAGTTCGTTCAGCCGCTGGACCATGAGGTACGCACGGCCGAGGCGCCCCGACCTGATGGTGTTCAGCGTGGACTGGAATTCGATGTCGTCCACGCGAATGCCATAAGCGAGGATATCGATCTGCCGCTCGTTGTCGTCCAGCGTGGAGAGTTCGCAGCCGGGAATGAGCTCCAGTCCCAGGGCGGCGGCTTCCGCTGCAGCCTCCGGGACGCCCTGCATTGTGTCATGGTCGGTCAACGCAATCGCGGAAAACCCCTTTCGCGCTGCGCGCCTCACGACCTCCGACGGCGCATCAGATCCGTCGGAGGCGGAGGAATGCAGTTGCAGGTCGGCGTACCGCTCGCCGTTGGTGGCTGCCACGCCGTCGCCGCCTAACTCGCGGCGGCGGTGGCCTGCGCCTGGTACGCATCCATCAGGATGCGCGCGACTTCAGGGCGCGTGAACTCGACTGGTGGCAACTCGCCATTGGTGAGCATCTCACGCACCTTCGTGCCGCTCAGGATGACGTGATGCTCCTTGCTGTGCGGACAGGAGCGGGTCGACGCCATGCTGCCGCACGTCCGGCAGTAGAACGTGTGTTCGTACTTCACGGCCGTGATGCCGAGTTCGTGCGCCGGCAGGCTGTCGATCAACACCTGCGCGTCGTACGACCCGTAATAGTTGCCGACGCCGGCGTGGTCGCGACCGACAATGAAGTGCGTGCAGCCGTAGTTCTTGCGACAGATCGCGTGCCACACCGCCTCACGCGGGCCTGCATAACGCATCGCCGCCGGGAACACCGAGAGCATGACCCGGTTCTTCGGATAGTAGTGCGTGAGGATTTCCTCGTACGTCTTCATGCGCACGTCAGCCGGCACGTCGTCGGACTTGGTGGCCCCGACCAGCGGGTGGAGCAGCAGTCCGTCGATGGTTTCCAGCGCGACCTTCTGGAGGTACTCGTGCGCGCGGTGCACCGGGTTGCGGGTCTGGAAGCCGACAACGGTCTTCCAGCCTTTTTCGTCCATCGCCCTGCGCGTCTCGATCGGCGTGAGGCGGTACTCGTTGAACAGGCTGTAGGTGGGCCGGCGAAGCACCTGCACGGGTCCACCAATGAGCATGTCGCCCTGCGCATAGAGTCGAGCGACGCCGGGATGCTTGTCCTCCGTCGTGCCGAAGCACTTCTCGGCCTCGCGCTTCTTGTCGTACGAGTAGATGTCGGTCACCTGCATGATCGCCATGGCTTCGCCCGACTCGTCGACGAGCGTGATTTCCTGGCCTTCCTTGAGCGACGCTGCTTCTGCTGCGGTCACCGCCTTGGTCACCGGCATGGCCCAGATGAGCCCATCGGAAAGTCGCATGCGCTCGACCACGGTCTCGTAGTCCATGCGGCGCATGAAACCGGTCAGTGGCGACAGCGCACCGACGCCGATCATCTCCAGGTCACTGAGCTCCCGCTCGTCGAGCGTCAGCTTCGTGAGGTCCTTCGCATGCGCGATCGCGGACTTGAGGGCGTCGCCCTGCAGCTCGCGATTCACGAGCGCGCCTCCGTGCGGCACGCTGGGCCCCGGAGTCTTCCGTGACTCGGCCAACCGACGAGCGGCGCTCTCACGATCAACCCTGGCCGAAACGGCGCCTGATGTACCCTTTGGCACGTAACCCCGCTCCTCGAGCAGGTCGATCACGCGCAACGCGCTTTCTTCTATCGACTCCTCAGCGGTGTCGAGGATCAGTTCAGGATTCTCGGGCTCTTCGTACGGATCGTTCACGCCGGTGAAGCCCTGGATCTCACCAGCCATGGCCTTCTTGTACATGCCTTTCACGTCGCGCTCGAGCAGTACTTCCATCGGCGTTCGAACGTAGACCTCGAGGAAGTCACCGATTTCGGCTCGCGCGTTGTCGCGCATCCGTTTGTACGGCGAGATGAAAGCGGAGAGGACAACCACACTGTTTCGGGTCAGCAGCTTCGCGACGAAGGTGACGCGCTCGATGTTCTTGTCGCGGTCCTCTTTTGAAAAGCCGAGGTCCCGCGTCAGGCTGCGACGGACGACGTCGCCATCGAGACGCTCAGCATGTATGTGGCGTTCGTGCAATAACTCGTGCACGCGTGTTGCGACGGTGGTCTTGCCCGAGCCGGAAAGGCCCGTGAACCAGACAGTGACTCCCTTGGACATTCGTATATTCCGATGGTTCGAGATGAAGAGGGTGCGACAATGTAACCACGTGTGTGACATGAGGTTGCCAACCCCTTCACGCATAATGAAGCGCTCATCAGGGGAGCCCGCCACAGGCCACGAATTATTGGTCGGGAACCTGCAGCAGTGTTGCAACTCGTGTGGCACCCGTAACCAATGGCAAGGTAATCGCAATACCGTTGCCTGCCGGTTGTGACCACTGACTATCGTTGAAGTTCAGTTTCCTCGGGCCGGACATTCACCACCGGACCTGTCGCAACATCAAATGGGAGGGCGTCGCTTGTACATCGGTCCGGATACCCTGATGCCACTCGCCTCCGTGTTCGCCGCGGTGGCGGGATTCGTGATGATGTTCTGGCGGCGACTCGTTGGCATGGTGAGGCTTCTCGTCGATAAGCTCTCCGGAAGGCAATCACGCTCGTAGGCGTTCGTCGCGCCTCTCCGAAGAACGATTCGACGGCACATTGCCGCCCGTTTGATGAAAAGCCCACGTGCACGGTTTACGCTGTGCGGTCCTGCCTAACCGCTACCACCTGCTACGGCACCAGCAAGTGCTTCGCGCCCATTCGTCTCCGATGATCTGCTGTTGGCCTGGCAATGACTGAACCGCATTT
>DATMBT010000616.1:0-3581 GCA_035559475.1 Gemmatimonadaceae bacterium | reverse complement strand
CGCCACCGGGAGCAAGCCGGCGTGGAACCTGCGCGTGGTGCTCGACGGACAGGAAGAAGGTGGTTCCGCCAACTTCCGCCGCTTTGTCGCCTCGAGTGGAGACAAGCTGAAGGCCGACCTCGCGATTACGCTGGACGGCCCGCGCCATCCCAGCGGACGGCCGACGATGTATTACGGAGTTCGTGGCAGCGCCGGCGTCACGATCACGGTCTTCAGCTCGCGTAACGACCTGCACAGCGGCAACTACGGCAACTGGGCGCCCGATCCCTCCATGCGACTCGGCAAGTTGCTGGGTTCAATGAAAGATGAGTCAGGGCGCGTGGTCGTCGAAGGCTTCTACGACGACGTGACGCCGCTCACGCCGACCGAAAAACGCGCGCTGGCCGAAGCGCCTAACGTCGAGGCGGAGCTGGCAAAGGAATTCGGCGTCGCCCGCCCCGAGCGTCCCGACACGCGCCTCGAGCAGAAGCTGAACGAACCCACGCTCAACGTGCTGCAGATGGAATCCGGCGGGGGCTTCAGCGCCCCGGGGCGGACGGCGATTCCTGCGTCGGCCACGGCGCGAATTGCCATGCGGCTGGTGCACGGGCTCGATCCGCAGAAGATGAACGAGCGCGTCATCGCCCATGTCCGGAAGCAGGGTTACTTCGTCGTGCTCAACCGTGACCCCACCGACGAGGAACGGCTCGCGAACCCGCTGCTCGCGCGCATCGACGCGCGCGGGGGCAGTCGCGCGACCCGGGTGTCGATGGACGAGCCCCTCGCCCAATCCGTCGCGAAGGCGCTGACGCGCGGCACGATCACCCCCGTGCAGCTTCCAACGTTAGGCGGCAGCATGCCGTTCGGGGAGTTCAGCGAGGGCCTGAAGCTCCCGACCGTCGGCGTATCGCTGGTGAACCATGACAACAACCAGCACGGACCTGACGAGAACCTCAGGCTTCGCAACCTCTGGGAAGGAATCGACCTGCTGGCCTCGGTGATGACGATGCCACGGCTGTCGCGCGTGCAGTAGTCGCCGACCGCCTGGCTACGCCTGGCGTCGAGCGCCGGCGGCGACAAGTACCACGCCGGCGGCGACGACCAGGCCGGCAACCCATTGTGGCACGTGTTGACGCTCCTCCGAGGACACCTCGAGGGGACCGATGTCGACCACTTTTTCCTTCTTCGTGAAGCCGCCACGCAGGAAGACGGCAACGCCCACAATGATCAGTGCTATGCCAACCCAGACCGGTGCGCGCATGTTCCTCTCCGTTCGTTAACTCGCTCTTTGCAGCAGTGCCCGGATGCCCAGTACACCACCTTCGGGCCAATTGATCGCCGAAGCGCACATTGACGTGCTCTAAGAGAGAGCACGAACAGCAGTTGGCGAGCCCGACGATCTTGACGCCCAGCGCCCGGGCACGGATTCTCAATCCCTGTGTCAACCATCACTCGCCCCGTTGCCTTAGCCGCCCCGACCGCGGCCGCCATCGAAGTCATTCCGGCTCCGCGCACCATCGAGGACACCGGCATTCGCCGGAAAGTTCTCGAGGACCTTTGCCTCAAGATCCTGCACCTGTCCGGCGAACTCACGCTGCGCGACCTCGCGGAGCGGATGCATGTGCCGCTGAGGATTGTCGACGAGTTGTTCGGCCGCCTGCGAAAGGAAGGCCTGTGCCAGGTGACGGGCATGGCAGCCGGAGTTCACCGCATCATCACGACGTCCGAGGGCAAGTCGCGCGCGGCAGAACTGCTGGCAATGACCCAGTATGCAGGCCCGGTGCCGGTGGCCCTCGAAGACTACGTGGACCGGGTGAAGGCGCAAACCGTCCGCAATCTCCACGTGGACCCGAGCGCCGTGAAGCAGGCTTTCTCGCATCTCGTGCTCCGCGAAACCACGGTGACGCAGCTTGGAACCGCGCTCGCGTCAGGGCGCGCGATTTTTCTGTATGGCCCTCCGGGTACTGGGAAGACCACGATCGCGGAGTGCATGTGGCAGTTGTTCGGCAACGATGCCATCTGGGTGCCTTACGCGGTGGAGGCAGACGGGCAGATCATCGAGGTCTTTGATCCCGGCGTGCACCGGCCAGTCTCGCAGCCCGACGCCCACGACCAGGACGGTCGATGGGTGCGATGCCAGCGACCGCGCGTGATGGTCGGCGGAGAGCTGACCGTCGACATGCTCGACCTGCAATACAACCCGGCGTCGAAGTACTACACGGCGCCGGTGCAGATGAAGGCGAGCAACGGCATCCTGATCATCGATGACTTTGGCCGCCAGCGCGTGCGCCCGGACGAACTCCTGAATCGCTGGGTGGTGCCCCTCGACCGGAGCATCGACTTCCTGACGCTCGCGGGTGGTCGCAAGATCGAGATTCCGTTCGACATGCTGGTGGTCTTCGCGACGAACCTCGATCCGGCGTCGCTGGTGGACGACGCGTTCCTGCGACGCATCCAGTCCAAGATCCAGCTCGACAGCGTCACGCGCGATGATTTCCATGAAATCTTCCGTCGCGTGTGCGCGGACAGACAGCTCGACTACCAACACGCACCAGTCGAGCGATTGCTCGATGTGATCACGACGGACCTCGGCCAGCCACTCCGCCCCTGCCATCCGCGGGATATCGTCCAACAGGTGCTCTGGACGGCTCGCTACCGGCAGCAGAAGCCCCAACTCGACGACGAATCGCTGGCCCTGGCCTGCCGGACCTACTTCGTCGCGCGCTAGCCCAGAAGCCAGGTCGTTGGACCACGCACAACGGCAACGCCTGGCAGTGCCGATTCGTACCTCTCTATGCCGGCTGGCCGTACCGCGAAGGCGGTCTCCGATATAGCGTTTCTCACGCGCCTCTCCCTCCCTTTGTGTCGGGTGACCCTGATGAAGAAGCTCGCTTACTCCCTGCTCGTTCTCGTTGCCGCCTGCGTTCCGCAGCTGGCCGCCAACACCGAAATGGCCGAGTGGCAGCAGCAGGCCCAAAACGTCACGATCATTCGCGACGACTGGGGCATCGCCCACGTCTACGGCAAGACGGATGCTGACGCCGTCTTTGGAGCCATCTACGCCCAGGCCGAAGACGACTTCAACCGCGTCGAGACCAATTACCTGAATTCGATTGGTCGCCTCGCGGAAGCCGAGGGTGAATCGGCGATCTGGAGCGACCTGCGGCAGAAGCTCTTCATCGACCCCGCGGAGATGAAGACGATGTATGCGGCCGCGCCAGAGAGCTTGCGCAAGCTTATGGACGCCTGGGCTGACGGCCTCAATTTCTACCTGGCCACGCACCCCGACGTGAAGCCCCGTGTCATCACGCGGTTCGAACCATGGATGCCGCTCTCGTTCAGCGAAGGCAGCATCGGCGGAGACATTGGTCGCGCGAACCTTGGGCAGCTCGAGGCGTTCTACGGAAAGACACCGGCCGGCGCGAACGAAGCCGCTTCGGTGCCGAGTCACGAGTCACCAGTCACGAGTCACGATGATGACGACGAGCCTCGCGGCTCAAACGGTATCGTCATTGCGCCGTCCAACACGATCAACAAACGGGCACTACTGCTGATCAACCCGCACACGTCGTTCTTCTTCCGCTCCGAGCTGCAGATGGTGA
>DATMBT010000615.1:0-2273 GCA_035559475.1 Gemmatimonadaceae bacterium | reverse complement strand
TCCACGTCGGTGAGCAGCGATGCCTGCACGCCTTTGTTGGCGGAGGACTTGTTGATCGCATCGCGGATGTTGGCGAGGCTGTTGCCGCCTTCACCCACCACGATGCTGAAAGAGGATTCGCCCACCGAAATGGTGAGCGTGCCGGTACCCACTGGGGTGCTGGCCAATGCGAAAGCGTCGGAACCGAGCTGCGCCGCCTTGGCAAGCTGTTCGACCTGCACGTCGTACGAGCCCGCCGCTGCCGAGGAGCCAGCCGTGGCGGTGAATGCCTGCTCGTCGCTCACGGACACTTTGCGGGAAGTGAAACTGCCGGCGCTGACCAGCGAGTTCAGACTGCTCTGGAAGGCCGACATGCCGCCCATCAGTTGCGCCATCGCCGAGAACTGCTCGGTCAACTTGCCTTTCTTGTTATCGATGCGCGTCTGCCCGGAAGAGCGCTCGGCGGCCACCAGCTTGGAAACCAGTGAATCGATGTCGAGTCCGGAACCGATGCCGGTGGAGGAAATGGTAGACATGATTCGAAGCTTGTCAGGTCGTCACGTTGAGAAATGTGCCAGACCACTCATCTAGATAGCGCCTCATCTGCAGCGCTTCTTCATTAGGGATCTGGCGGATGACTTTGCCGGAGGCCGCTTCGCGCACGGTGATGACCATGTCGTGTGTATCGGCATCGACGCGAAATTCCAGGTCCCTGCCATTCGAACGCAGGTAGTCGCGCATCTGCTGTGCTACGGCCGCCATGCGTTCGCGCGCCTCGCCCTGCGAGGGCGCCGCGGGGGCAGCACGCGGAGTGGGCACCACGGAGGTGCCCGACTTTGCGACCGGTTCTGAGGCCGGTGCGCTGGATTTAAGACTAACGGCTTGGGTATCCATGTTGCCTCATCCATGTGAAGGCGACGGGATCTCGCGATCCCGCCGCCTTCGTCTTCATCTACTGAAGCTGCTGCGCATTAACGCAGGAGCGACAGCACGTTCTGCGGGACCTGGTTGGCCTGCGCCACCATCGCCGTACCTGCCTGCTGCAGGATCTGGGCGCGGGTCAGTGCCGCCGTCTCCGACGCGAAGTCCGTGTCGAGAATGCGGCTGCGCGAAGCGGACAGGTTTTCGGACACACCCTGAAGGCTGTTGATCGTCGACTGGAAGCGATTCTGGATCGCGCCCAAGGTGCTGCGCAGGGTGCTGACCGAGGTCAGCGCCGCGTCAACGCTCTGGATCGTCGAGTTCGCACCGTTCACGCTGTTCACGTTCTGCGTGCTCAGCGAGCCGGCGAGAGTGGCCGACGCGTTGCCCGTCGCCGTGGCGCCAGCGCCCGCAAGCGTCAGAGCCTCACCCGACGAGAGCACGAGGTGGTGCGTCGAATCGATCGACGCGTACACGCCCGCCACGTTGCTGTTGATGAAGTCCGCGAACTCCTGCTCGGTGTTGTACGTACCAGCGGCATTCACCGCGGTCGCAGCACCAACCCCAACGTTGAACGCGCCGACCGTGAGCGTGCCGCCCGTGTCAGCGTTACCAGGGGCGCTCGTGCCGCCGGTCGTGAGGAAGGCAGCGTCCGCGCCGCCGATCGTCACGGTGCCGCCGTTCACAGCGTCGGTCAGCACGATGCTGTTGCCAGCGCCCATGGAGGCCGTCACGCCCGAGTTCGTCAGCGCAGCGTTGATGTCGGCAACGATGCCGCCAGCCGCAGCCACGTCGGCGTCGCCCGAGTAGTCCTGCGTCAGGTTGATCGTGTCGGTACCAGCGCTCGTCGCGATCGTGAACGTGATGTCGTTGCCGACGCCACTGAAGTCCGACGAAGCCATCGTGATGGCGCCCGAGGTGTAGGTGCCGGCCGTGCCGCCAGCGCCGCCCGTGAAGAGCGTGCTGAGGTCAACCGAACCGGTTGAGGTCGCGACCTGGCCGATGGCCGTGGCCTTGACGCTCGAGGTCAGGGAAAGGGAAATCGTCTCACCGACGTTCGCACCGACCTGGAAGGTCGCGCCGCCGAACGAACCGTCAAGAACCTTGCGGCCGTTGAACGAGGTCTGGCTGGCGATGCGGTCGATTTCGGCGATGCGCTGCTGCACTTCCTGGTCGAGCGCGTTGCGGTCGCTGGTGCTGTTCGTCGCGTTGGCCGACTGCACGGCGAGTTCGCGGATGCGCTGCAGGTTGTTCGTCACTTCCTGGAGGGCGCTTTCCGTGGTCTGGGCGAGCGAGATGCCGTCGTTGGCGTTACGCACGGCCTGGGTCAGACCATTGATCTGGGTGGTCATGCGGCTCGAGATAGCGAGGCC
>DATMBT010000614.1:0-3911 GCA_035559475.1 Gemmatimonadaceae bacterium | reverse complement strand
GCCTGATCGCGCAAACGCTGCACGGACGCCATCACACCCTCAGCGTTGCTGAGGTAGGCGGTGCCAACCTCCTTCGTCCAATCCATGTTGGAGGCGAGCGTGCTCACGACCTCCGGAAAAAGCGCGAGCGAGGCAAAGCTGGCCTCGAACCCTTCGTCGGTCGCCGCCTGCTGGAGTTCGCTCCCCTTCAGCGTCTGTCCCTTGAGCCAGGTGTTGAACTCCTTCACCTGCTCGGGGCTGGTGGATGCCGTCAGTACCTGAGCGAGCAGCGGATCAGGATACAGCGCAATCGGGCCCAGCAACTTGTCGAGTGCCTTGGCATCGGCGTCCTGCGCGCGCGCGTCCACCGACACTGCAAGGACTACCGTACCCAAGGCTACTCGGCGAGCGAGTCGGGGCAGCCTCGCTGGAATCGCGAACATCAAGCACCTCCCTGTGACGGGCTTCGCGATCGCTCCACGTCACGTCGGGGACAAAGCGTACGCTAGCTCTTCCAAACAGCTTCGCGGCCATGTGCCGAACCATTGGACCATCGGCCACGGGAACACGGCGCATGCGCAGCGGCAGAGTCGGAAAAATGCTGCCCGTGAACGGCAGGGGAACGCCCACGGAACACCGCGAGAACACCTCACTCGCAGAATTGTGCACAGGGCTCAGCGACGGTCTGCTGAAAGCCTGTCTCTTACGCGACACTGAGGAGACCGACCATGCCTAACGCACTTCTCTTCGCCTTCGCGACGGCGAATCGGATGCTCGGTGAAGCTTTCGAGCTCGTTCGCGTTTCGTCGGCTGGTTCCTACCGGGTGGCGTATGCGCACGTGCGCGTCCTCGGACGAAACCAGCGACCACTGATCGAGGCGCGGACGGACCGCTACGGACGCATCACGTTCGACCTCCCGGCGGGGACCTACGACGCGGAAGCGAAGGACGGCAAGAGCACCTTCCGGTTCAGGATCACGATCACCGGATCGCAACGCGTCACGCGGATTGACCTGCAGTAGTCACGTCAGGAAGACCCGCACCGCAGTGTGGGGCGTTGCCGGACACGGCACCCCGTCGCTGCTGACTGCGCCCGTGGACAAAGTGGACGATCGTGCGTTGGGCCCGCGCGAGGGACGCGTGCCGGTTCACGGAGCGCGCGATGACAACCGTTCGGATCACACCAGGCCGCGGCTGGACTCACACCCCGACGGTTGGCCGCACCTACGGACAACACGTCCTGCTCGCGTGCGGTGTGCTCTCCTCGATGTTGTACATCGCCACCGATGTTGTCGGTGGACTGATGTACGACGGCTACAGCTTCACGTCCCAGGCGGTCAGTGAGTTGATGGCGGTTGGCGCACCATCGGAGCGCATTGTCGATCCGCTGTTCCTGGTCTATGACGTGCTTGTGGTGGCCTTTGGCGTGGCACTCTTTCGCGAGGGAGCTGGACGGAACCTTGCGCTGCGCATAACGGGATGCCTCCTGGCTGCGTATGGACTGCTCGGGTTTTCGGGACCGACCCTGTTCGAGATGAATCAGCGAGGCATGGGCCACCCCGGGAGCGACACCGCGCACATCGTCGTCACCGGTGTGCTCGTCCTGCTCCTGCTCGCAGCCATTGGTGTCGGAGGCTTTGCATTCGGCAGGAAATTCCGGATCTACTCGGTGGTCACGCTCCTGCTGGTCATCGTCTTCGGCGTGCTGACGATTCCCTTCGGCGTTCGCATTGCGGCAGGACAGCCGACGCCGGGCTTCGGCATTCTCGAACGCGTCAACATCTATCTCTCTCTTTTATGGATCGCCGTGTCAGGCGCCGCGCTGCTGCAGGATCGGTCGCCGCATGGCCAGGAGACGCCATGACAACGTCAACACATCCCTATGGTTTCGTCGCGCCGGGCTTCGAAGAAGTCCGCGCTGAATTCGAACGCAATCTCCGCGAGCGGGGCGAAATCGGCGCCGCCGTTGCCGCGTACTGGCGCGGCGAAAAAGTCGTCGACCTCTGGGGCGGCCTGCGAATTCCTGGCGGCACCGCCCTGTGGAATGAGGACACCATGGTCATCGTCAATTCCACGACCAAGGGCCTCGCCGCGATGACACTGGCCCTCGCGAATACGCGCGGTTGGCTCGACTACGATGCGCCCGTCGCGTACTACTGGCCGGAGTTTGCGCAGAACGGCAAGTCCGCGATCACGGTGCGACAACTGCTCGCGCATGAAGCGGGACTGGTGGTGCTCGATGAGGAAGTGACGGTGGAGAAGCTGCGCGACCTCGACTACATGGCCGGGCTGCTCGCGCGACAGAAGCCGGCGTGGCCACCAGGTACGCGTCACGGCTACCACACGATGACCATTGGCCTGTACATGCAGGAACTCGTGCGGCGTGTGGACCCCGACCACCGTACGCTCGGACGCTTCTTCCGCGACGAGATCGCCGAGCCGCTTGGGCTCGACTTCCACATCGGGCTTCCGCCAGAGATCCCTGATGAGCGCCTGGCGAAAGTAATGCCGCTCACTCCGTGGCGTGGCCTGCTGGCGCTCCGTTATACGCCGCCCGCGGTGACGCTGAAGATGATCAAGCCCGGATCGTTGCTCCGGAAATCATTCTCGGGACTGAATGTGGACGCGAACGACCGGGATTATCTCGAAATCGAGATACCAGCGGGCAACGGAGTGGGCACGGCCCGCGCGATCGCGCGAGCGTATTCTGCCTTTGCAGAAGGCGGCAGGGAGCTCTGGATCAGCGCGGAAACGATGGCCCGCCTCACGGCACCCCCGAGCAGCGCGATGCCCCGGGACGAAGTCCTCGGCATCCCGTCGTATTTCTCGTTAGGGTTCGCGCGTCCCGGCCCGGAAACCACGTTCGGCTCTACCCCTCGTGCCTTCGGCGCGCCGGGTGCGGGCGGCTCGTTCGGCTTCGCGGATCCCGATGCGCGCCTTGGCTACGCATACGTCATGAACAGGCTGGACTTCCATCTGGTCGATGACCCGCGCGAGAAGGCACTCCGGGACGCGATCTACCGCGCGATCGCACGTGTCTCTTCGAGAACTGCCTCGGTTGACATGATCGCGGCTGGGTAAACAAGGGGGGCACCGGCGAACTCCCGCAACGCCGGTGCCTGCCCTTCCCCGAGCATGCTCGGTGTGACGCCACTCAATCCGGCGCTGGTCACCCACACCTCCAGTGCGTTCGCCAGCGTCACCCTCGCGTCAGTCGGCATCGCCGCGAGCGCGGCAATCAGGCGTTCTGGCAGGGACTCCTCCATGCCATCGAGCAGCGCACTTCCCTCGGCCGTCACCTGCAGCACTGCGCGGCGCCTGTCTTCGTGCGAGGGTTCGCGACGCACCAGCCCACGAACGACCAGACGCGCAACCACTTCGGACACGGCACTCGGCGTCGTCAGGGTGCGCGTGGCCAGGTCACCCATGGAGAGTCCCGGATTCTGTCCGATAATGCGAAGCGCAAAGAGCTGCGCGACACTCATCCCCAGCCCGGCCGACGCAGCGGCGCCTGACGAGCGGAGTGCACTCACCAGGCGCCGCAGTGCGTTCATCGCGCGAACCGACGCGTCGTCGCGATTCATCAGTGGCTCATGGTGGTGTGCGTCTTCGGCAGGCCAACCCTGATGATGCCCACCGCACCTTTCTCCGCGTCGGCGAAGCTGTGCGTCACGAAGGGATACAGCCCCTCGCCGGATGCGTCTTTCGCGAACACGGTTTCGAAGACTGCGCCACCACCCGCGGGCACCGTCCAGGTCTGGACGCGCTCCAGCGCGTTCCGCGGTGTACCGTCAGGATAGACCCGGTCGAAGATCGCGCCAACGATGTGGAAGTCGCTGCGGAAGGTCGGGCCGGCGTTCACCACGAAGAACCGGACGCGATCCCCAGCATCCACCTGCAGCGGCGTGTCCTTGTACTGGAAAGCGCGCCCG
>DATMBT010000613.1:0-8178 GCA_035559475.1 Gemmatimonadaceae bacterium | reverse complement strand
GTGGAGAACGACGGTGAGCTTGCCGGATGTGGCGGGTGGAGCCGTCGGGCCCCGCTTTACGGCGGAGACCAGACGCCCGGGCGTGACGCGGCACTGCTCGATCCCTCGAAGGACGCAGCGCGTGTTCGCGCGATGTACACGCACCCGCTCCACGTCCGAAAGGGAGTGGGACGCCTGATCCTGTCGCTCTGCGAAGACGCCGCGCGTCGTGAAGGGTTCTCGCGCGTGGAGCTGATGGCCACCATGGCAGGAGAACCGCTCTATCGTGCGTGCGGCTACGAAGCAGTCGAGCGAATAAAGGACGACCGAGGAGGCGCCCCTGTCCCGATGCTCCGCATGACGAAGGCGCTCTAACGCTTCGAGGCGGCCAGGAACTGAAGGACAGTTTCGTTGAATTGCGCCGGCTGCGCGAAATGTGCGCCATGTCCTGCGTTCGTGATCATGGTTCGCTGCGCGCCCTTGATGCGCCTGACGAGTGTATCGCCCACCTGAATGAACAACGGCAGGTCGTGATCCCCTGAAATAACGAGCGTCGGAACGCTGATCGACGCCACCTGGTCGAGATGGGCGTGAGGAACACGTCCCGATTCGGGCCGCGGGTCGAGGAGGTCCTTGCCCGCGTAGCGCGCCCACTGCGCCTTCTGCAGTTCCTGAAGGTCCGGTCGGTTGGGCGGTGTCCACGACAGCTGATGCGCCCTGAGGGCCTTGTCGGCAGAATCGAGTCCGTGTTTCTGCGCTATCTCGCGAAACACCATGACCGGTGTGGGACCTTCGGGCGCCGGCGTAAAACCGGGGATGGGCGCGAGTCCATAAACCACCAGCGCCTTGACGCGATCCGGGAACGCGACTGCGAAGTTGATGACCGTCCTTGCACCAGACGAAAGCCCGAGAAGCATCGCCGACTGGATGTGCAGTGAATCGAGGAGAACTCGAAGGTCTGCCGGGTCGGCAGTCTGATCGGCGTATCCGGTTGATCGCCCGTATCCACGTCGGTCATAGCGGAGGACGCGATAGTTGGGCGAGAAGGCGCGAACCTGGTCATCCCAGATCGTCAGGTCCTGCGCCCAGCCATGAATCAGGACGAGCGTCTCGCCCTGGCCCGTGATCTCGTAATTGATCACGGCGTCGCCGACGATCACGGAGCGAGACTGCGCATGGCCAGTCGCGGCGAATGACAGCGCGGCCAGAACTGTCACCACGAGTGCACGCATTATAGTGGGCCCCCTCCGAATGCAGAATGCAGAATGCAGAATGCAGAACTGAGGGGTAAGAGCACTCCCGTTCTGCACTCTGCAATCTGCATTCTGCATTCTGCAATCCCAGGAACCGTCTTTACAACACGTCACTCCGGTGAAACGTTCTGTCACTGGATCCGCGCTGTGAATCGCAGAGCCGCCCCGCGAGGTTTTCGAATGCGTGCTTCGCAAATAACAGTTGCCTTCGTCGCTCTGTCAGTCCAGCTCGCTTGCAGCCCAGCCCGGATGGACCCGGCCACGGGCCTGCCGGTAGGCCAGATGGGACCGGAAGCGGCGATTGCTCGAGCGCGTGCGGACAGCGTGCGGCTTCCATATACGGCCGCCGACATCCACTTCATGTCCGGCATGATCAGCCACCACGCGCAGGCCATCAAGATGGCGAAGTGGGCGACATCCCATGGCGCGAACCCGTCGCTCATTCGCCTGTCAGAGCGAATCGTCACCGGCCAGACCGACGAAATCGCGCTCATGCAGTCATGGCTTCGCGATCGCAATCAGACCGTTCCAGAACCCGACCCCGCAGGCATGAAAATGTCGATGGGCGGTGCGGAACATGTCATGCTCATGCCCGGCATGTTGAGCCCGGAGCAGATGACGCAGCTCGACGCGGCGCGGGGGAACGAGTTCGATCGCCTCTTCCTCACCTTCATGATCCAGCACCATCGGGGTGCGATCACGATGGTGCGCGAGTTGTTCTCGGCGCACGGCGCCGCCCAGGACGAGGTCGTGTTCAAGTTTGCCAATGAAGTAGAGGTCGACCAGGAGACGGAGATTGCCCGCATGCAGCAGATGCTGATCGAACTCTGAGACGTCCTTCCCTTTCCCCCACTGCCATGTCGTTAACTCGGTCGGCTATCGTTGCCACGTTGTTCCTGGCCTTCGCCTGCGGTAAGAACACGCCGCCGCAAACGGAGCCGCCAGTTCCTCCGCGTGACGCGCGGGTCGGCCTTTCGGCTGGCCTGTTCAACGCGGGTGAAGCGGTCTCGAACCTCAAGGTCGTGTCGAAGGCGGTGTCACCGGACGGGTTCCGTGGCATCACCAACTCCGACCTCGCGTTCCTCGGTAACTACGCGATCCAGGGGAACTACAACGGCCCGGTGATCTGGGACATCACCAATCCGTCCTCGCCAGTCCTCGTGACCGCGTACACGTGCCCCGCCTCGCAGAACGACGTTTCCGTGTACAAGAACCTCATGTTCATGTCGGCGGAGGCGACCAACGGCCGCGTGGACTGCGCACCCGGTGGCGTACGGGACACGGTGAGCCAGGACCGGATGCGCGGCGTCCGCATCTTCGACATCTCGGACATCCGGAACCCGAAGCTGGTGAAAAACGTGCAGACGTGCCGCGGTTCGCACACGCACACCGTGCTCGAGGATCCGAACGACAAGGAGAACGTCTACATCTACGTGTCCGGCTCGTCCGCCGTCCGGTCGCCTAACGAAATGCCGGGATGCGTCCGGGCAACGCCGGACCAGGACCCCAATTCCTCGCTCCTTCGCATCGAGATCATCAAGGTCCCGTTGGCAAGCCCGGCACGTGCCGAGATCGTGGGCCGCGCGAATATCTTCAGCGGCCTGAAGGCGCCGGCCGTCCACGGTGCCGCGGTGGCAGACATCGAGGCCGCGCAGCAGGCGCTCGAGACGGCGCGGCGCACGGGCGTCGGGTTTGTCGCCAGGAGCCCCACCACCGGTCAGGATGTCCTCCTCGGCAACCAATTCGTTCGTGCACAACTCGACACGATCGTGCGTGCGCGTGGCGGCACAGGTGCGCCAACGGCCGCCGACAGCGCGTACCTGCGCGCCAACCTTCAGCCAATCGTCGACAAGAACATGGCGGCGCCGACAACGCCCGCGCTGATCCCGGGCGTTTCACCGATCGCGTCGACGAGGCAGTGCCACGACATCACGGTCTACCCGTCACTCGGCCTCGCCGGAGGCGCGTGCCAGGGTCACGGCTTCCTGCTCGACATCAAGGATCCGGTGAATCCCATCCGGATCGACGCGGTGTCCGACTCGAACTTCGCCTTCTGGCACTCGGCGACGTTCAACAACGACGGCACCCAGATCCTGTTCAGCGACGAGTGGGGCGGCGGCAGCGCGCCCCGTTGCCGTGCGAGCGACAAGCCGGAATGGGGCAGCAATGCCATCTTCGCGATCGAGAACCGGAAGATGGTCTTCAAGAGCTACTACAAACTTCCCGCCGCACAGACGTCGAACGAGAACTGCGTCGCGCATAACGGGTCGCTGATCCCGATTCCGGGGCGCGACGTGATGATCCAGGGTTGGTACCAGGGCGGCATTTCGGTGTTCGATTGGACGGACCCATCGAAGCCGGTCGAGATTGCGTCGTTCGATCGCGGTCCGGTTGACTCGACGCGCCTCGTCAGCGGCGGCTCGTGGTCGGCGTACTGGTACAACGGCGCTATCTTCAGCTCCGAGATCGCCCGCGGCATGGACATCGCCGAGCTGGTTCCGAGCCAGTACCTGACGCAAAACGAGATCGACGCCGCCAAGACCGTTCGGTGGTCGTACCTCAACGCGCAGGGTCAGCCCAAGATTGTCTGGCCGCCAAGTTTTTCGCTGGCCAAGGCGTACGTGGACCAGCTCGAACGGTCGAAGTGCCTGTCGTCAGGCAGGATTGCGTCGGTCCGCCAGTCGATCGACGCCGCGGAACGGTCGCGTGGCCCACAACGGGCGAACGCACTGAGCCAACTGTCAACGCAGATCGGCAACGACACCCAGTCCTGTAACCAGGCCAAGATCAAGCTGCTGCAGAAGGCGTTGACCGACCTGTCGAGCATGATCGTGTCGTAGGTCGGCGTATCGCCTGGATCAAGACTGGTAAAGGCAACTACCGAAGGGCGAGTCGTCGCGGATGTCGCGAATGAATGCGGGTTTTTCATCAAGTATGCCCGCGCTCATTCGTGAGGTCCGCGGCGATTCGTTGTTCCGGCAGTTTGTTCTTGTCCGTGTAAATCGGTAGGGTTAGTAACGTTCGCCACCCTTCGGAGACCGCGATGAATCGGTTTGTTTGGTGCTTGCTTGCCGCCGCGATTGCGGCGTTTCAGCCGGTCGCTTCGGCAGCCCAGCAGGTCCCCGCACCGTCTTCGGTGTTCGGCTTCAACGTCGGTGCCGACTCGCAGCTCTTCACGTACGACCAGTCGATCGAATATTTCCGGCGCCTCGCGTCGTCGTCGCAGTACGTTCGATTGATCGAGGTCGGAAAAACCTCGTTCGGAAAGCCGTGGACGGTGGCGCTCATCTCGTCACCGGCGAACCTGGCGCGCGTCGATGAGTTCCGGCGCATCAACCAGCGGCTGGCACGGCCCGGAGAGTTGACCGACGCCGATGCCCGCCAGCTTTCGAGGCAGGGAATTCCCCTCGTAGACATCAGTGGTGGACTGCACGCGTCGGAAATCGCGGGCTCGCAGCACACACCGCAATTGGCGTACGAGTTGCTATCTCGGGCGGCGGAGCCCGACACCAAACAGATCCTCGACAACACGATCCTGTTCCTGTGGCCAAGCATCAATCCCGATGGCCAGGACATCGTGGTGAACTGGTGCCGCGAGTCGCTCGCCGGCCGCAATCCACCACCCATG
Source organism: Gemmatimonadaceae bacterium (assembly GCA_035559475.1). GTDB lineage: Bacteria > Gemmatimonadota > Gemmatimonadetes > Gemmatimonadales > Gemmatimonadaceae > JABWBJ01. The sequence continues at coordinate 3,318 of DATMBT010000613.1, read as the reverse complement.
GAGGTGTACCAGAAGTACGTCGGTCATGACAACAACCGTGACAGCTACATGCTGAACGTGGTGGAATCGCGGGTGATTGCGCACACGTGGCGTGAGTGGGAGCCGCAGATCATCTACGTGCACCACCAGTCGTCGCCATTCCCGACGCGCATATGGATCCCGCCGTTCGCTGATCCGATCGGCCTGTACGCACCGCCGATCATGTCGCGAACCGTGAACACCATCGGCAGCCGCATTGCACAGGAACTCGACCAGGCGGGCAAGCCGGGCGCCGTGCACATGCTCGCCACCTTCGATGCGTATTACCCCGGCTACATCGACTACATGCCGATGTACCAGCACATCGCGTCGTGGTGGACGGAAACACAGGGCGGCAACTGCGGCGTTCCGCGCACGTCCACGGTGGAACAGCTGCCGACGGAATATCGCACGCTGCTCCCCACCTCGATGTACAGCAGCCCGTGGAAGGAGGGGCGCTGGACGCTCAAGGACCAGGTGGACTACATGGTCACCGCGTCGATCGCCACGCTTCGTTATGCAGCCAGGTTCCGCGAGGAGTTGCTGTACAACCGGTACCAGTCGGGCCGCGACGCGATCGCCATGCATCGGGCGTCCGGGCCGTACGCCTGGATCGTGCCGCAGAAGCAGCGGGACAACGCGGCGCCGGTCGAGCTCCTGCGACGACTCGCGTTCCTGGGTATTCGCGTTATGCAGCTCGGCCGCGATGCGGTGCACGAGGGGACCACCTATCCGGCCGGAACCTGGGTCGTGCCGCTCGACCAGGAGTTTGCGCCGCTGGTGCGTGAATTGATGGAGCCGCAGAAGTACCCGGACATGGGCGACGACCTGCCCTACGACGCCGCCGGCTGGACGCTGCCGTTCCAGATGAATGTGAACGCAGTCGAGGCGAAGACACCGCTGTCGGTCGAGTTTCGTGGCGCGATGACGGCAGTCCAGGGCGTCGCCGAAGCGTGGGGCGCGTCGAACCAGTACCCGTTCACGACCAACGCGATGGCGGCCGGCATCGTGCCGCCTGCGTCAACGATCACGGGACGCGGCAGCGCACTCGCGCTCGACCCGGCGCAGAACAACACGTTCCGGCTGGTCAACCGCGCAGTAGCCGGTGGCGCCACGGTTCGGTTTGCGCCCGCGACTGCGACGCGTGGCGCGCGCTACCTGCTCGCCGGCACGAACGCGCAGCGCATGGATTCGATGGCGAAGGCACTCTGGGTCAACGGCGAGCGGATGAACCTGCCGCGCAACGTACCCACCAAGGCTGTGCCGACGCGGATCGCCCTGTACAAGGCGAGCGGCGGCAACATGGATCAGGGCTGGACCGAGTGGCTGCTCGACACGCACGACTTCAAGTACACGCTCATCGGACCGTCTGACCTGCGTGATGTAAACCTCGGTGCCCGATTCGATGTCATCCTGATGGCGTCGCAGGGCCTGACGAGTGGTGGACGCGGCGGCGGGCGCGGTGGCGCTGGTGGAGGTGGCGCGCCCGGCGGTCGAGGCGGCGCGCCAGGTGCGGCGAGCGCGGAAGACAGCGCGCGAGTGTCCTCGATCGATGCGTTTGTTCGTGGCGGTGGCACTGTGGTCGCGTGGAACCAGGGCACGACGTCGCTGATTTCGGCTCTGCAGCTTCCGGTTCGGAATGTCGTGGCCGGCGTCGCGCGGCAGGAGTACTTCACCGGCGTCTCGGTCATGCGCGCGATCGTGGACACAACGCACCCGGTCATGGCCGGAATGCCTGCCGAAGCTGACGTAGTGGTCAGCGGCAGCCCGGTGTTCACGACGCTGGACGGATTCGAGGGCGCGGTCCTGGCGAAATATCCTGCGCAGGGCTCAGCACTTCGTTCGGGTTTCCTGCACGGCGACGAGAAGATGCGCGGTCAGGCCGCGGCCGTGGATGTGAAGCGCGGCAACGGGCACATCATCCTGATCGCTTTCCAGCCGCAGTGGCGTGGCCAGCCACAGGGGACGTTCCGGGTGATCTTCAACTCGGCGTTCTTCGCGCGAGAGGTTTCGGCTGGCGTGAGCGGAGCTCCAGGGTTCTGGACACCATCGGTGCGTTGACTGAAAAGAAGTTGTTATCGTAGTTCGGGGCGCTTCGGTGTGATGCCGGCGAAGAACGCCTTGAACACCGCTTCATCGTCCTCGATCGACTCGGAAGGTGCGTGCGGTGTGCCGATCACCGCCGCACGGCGCGCGAAGTCGAGTCCCACCGGGACGATTGGTACGCCGGCAGCGCGCGCGATGTGCCAGTAGCCGCTGCGCCACGACTTCACCTTCTTGCGTGTCCCCTCCGGCGTTATCGCGAGCACGAGTTGGTCGCGTCGCTCGAACTCCGCCGCAACGTCTGCCACGACGTTATGCGCCGTGCGCCGGTCGATCGGGATCCCGCCAAGTGACTTGAACAGCGGACCAAACGGGCCAACGAAGATCGTGTGCTTGGCCAGCCACGACGCGTCCATGTCCAGCGCCAGGTCGCAGAACAAGCCGGTGAGAAAGTCCCAGTTGGACGTATGCGGCGCCACGATGATGACGAACTTCCGCACGTCCGGGAACTGTCCGTCGATCCGCCAGCCCATCAGCTGCATCCCCAGGCGCCCGAGACGACGCAACACCGGTCGGTTCCGGCGTGGCACGTTAGGCGGGAGGGGAGGAACGATGTCTGGCACGGTTGGTGAATGACGGGTTGCGCGAAAACTATCGCGCTTGCGTTGACATGATGACAGGCCGAAATGGGCCGGCGGTACGGTCGCGTCATGCACCCTTGCATCCCGCGTTTCCACCGAGGCGAAGGCGCTTCGGTCCCGTTTGTGATGACCCTCGAGGAGCTCTTCCGCGACGCGTGAGCTAGTCGCGCACAGGCCTGAAGCAGTAGTCCCACGCCAGCCAGAGCACGCGCGACAACGGGAAAAACAGGAACGGGAACGCGACGGCCAGCACCGCGCCTCCATACTGGAGGAACGACCACGGCACGTCCGGCCAGCTCACCAGCACCACCGCCACCAGGATGACCGTGACGACCATTTCGGCGAGTACGAGGTTGACCGCGTACCCGCCGATCCAGAAGTCAGGTTCGCCGCGGTCGAGCTCGAAGTGGCAGTGCGGACACGTCGGCTTGAGCGACCACCAGCTCCGGAAGATCGAACCTCCGCCACAGCGCGGGCAGCGCAGCGAAAGCCCCCGCGCCGTGAGGCGGAAGAAGCGTTGGAAGGTGACTTTATCGTCCATGCGTGAAAACAATCACGCTTCGGGATGGTGATTATTTGACTTCTACGCGCTGCAGGTAACGCAGGTCATCTTCGT
>DATMBT010000612.1:0-2044 GCA_035559475.1 Gemmatimonadaceae bacterium | reverse complement strand
CATTCGGTGACACCACCGCGGTATGGCCGCCAACCGTTGTCGTTATGCGCTCGGCGGCACCGCCGGCGATGGGCATCCGATAGAAGTGGCGCTCGAATGGCGAGACTTCGCTGGTGTGCAACTCGAAGTACTTCCGGTCGTTCGAAATGCGAACGTCCTCGACTTCCCACTTGCCTTTGGTGAGCTGCTGCTTGCCCGTGCCATCGGCGTTCATCGTGTAGAGATGGGCATAGCCATCGGCCTCGCTCACCAGCCACACCTTGTCGCTGCCGGGCAGGTAGCCGCCGCACGGGTAACAGGGCCCGCCAACCCACGCCGAGTCCTTGAGGACGTCGATCGTCGTCAGGCGGCCGCCGTTGGCGTCGATGCGGTGCAGGTAACGTTCCTTGAAGTCCTTCCGTTCGGCAAAGAGCAGCGCCTGCGTACCGGCGTCGTTCCAGCCGAGTACCGCGGTGATGGAGGGCACTTCGGCGGAGTCGCGCGGGATCGGCTTGATCCAGTGAATTTCCCCGGACGGCAGGGACATGAATGCAGCGCGTCCGCCGTTCTGGACGTCGCCGACTTTTGTGCGAACCGTCAGGTCTTCGGTGTAGCCATTGAGCGTGACCCAGTTAGGCACGATGGTCTGGCGCGAGCCCGGCGTCGTGATTGTGGTCGTGACGATCAACGCATTGCCGGTCGGTGAAACGGTCAGGCCGGTGACGCGCTCGTTCTGGCCGAGGTAGAGCGTCTTTGTGCGCAGGCCCTCGCGCCACAGGCGCTCGGCGCGAGCGATGGAGTCGCGCCGCACCTGGTCGCGGATGACGCCGAAGAGCTGCTTCTGCTGATCCTCGAGCGCGAGGCGCTGCTTGTCGGTGACCTTCGGGTCGCTGGGGGCGGGACCCGGCCGGATGTCAGTGACCTGGCGGATGAGCGGCGTATCCAGGTCGAGCGACATCACGTTCTGTCCGTCGCGCAGGAAGAAGATACGATTGCCGCTGCCGGCAAACGTCGGGTTGCTCTCGGTTATTGCGGGCGTGTCAGTGAGACGACGAGTCGTGCCCGTGCGGAGGTCGACGAGATGGAGGTCGCCGTTGTACGACACGACTCGCCGCTGCCCATCGGACGATATCGCGCCGTCGGCCAGCGACGGTCCCACGCTGTCCATCTGCGCTTCGGTCACGCGTTCGGGGCGGGCGCCCGCCTGGGCGCGAACCCGATACGGCTTGGTGGTTTCGCGCCAGTCGGTGCCGGGCGGCAGCCAGTTGAAGTAGATGTATTCGCCGTTAGGCGTGAAGCGCGGGTTCTGCGGCTCGCGGCCGTAGAGCTCAGGACCCCGCATGATGTTCGGGATACTGAGGTCGAAACGGCTGGCTTGTGACTCGGCGACGACTGGGGAAAGCAGCGCGCCAACGACAATAATCGACTTGATCTTCATGGTCTCGTGGGGTCCGGTCGGGTACGGCAAGAATCTGCCCCGCGAGAAAGCCCATCGCCACTGTGAAGTGGGATGGGCTGTTACTCTTTTTCTCAGCCGAAAGTGTCCTGAGGACGAACGCTACGGATTCCGCGCTTGCGCGTTGGCGTAGATCGCCACTTCGACGCGGCGATTGAGCTGCTGGCCGCTCTCGGTGGTGTTGTCGGCGATCGGTTCAGTTTCACCACGACCGGTTGACCGGAGTCGCATCGGCGTGACGCCCTGGCCAGCCAGGAAGTTCAGCGCCGAAGTCGCGCGCCGCTCGGAAAGGCCCTGGTTGTAGCTGTCCGAGCCCGTGGCGTCGGTGTGGCCCACGATCAGGATGTCTGTGTTTGGATACTTGTCGAGGCTCGCCGCCAACGCGCGAAGGTTCTGTGCCGCGGTCGCCTTCACCACGTCCGAGTCGAAGTCGTACAGCAGGCCTGACGCGAACGTCACGGCGATGCCCTCACCGATGCGCGTGACCGTTGCGCCCGGGATGTTCTGCTGAATCTCCTTCGCCTGCTGGTCCATCTGGTGGCCGATGATGGCGCCGGCGGTGCCGCCAACGACGGCTCCGATAATGGCGCCGCGCGTGGTAGAGCCTGT
>DATMBT010000611.1:0-2271 GCA_035559475.1 Gemmatimonadaceae bacterium | reverse complement strand
ATTCCCGGGAATTGCTCCACCGCATCGGTGACGTTCTGCGGGTTGCGTAGCGCAAGATCTTCGGGCGTGACGAAGTAGCCAACGCGGGCGCCGCGTTCCACTTCGTTCATGCGCTTGTAGAATCCGCCGAGGTCGAGCCGCGCGAACGGCGCCTTGCCCGTGACAACTTGCCCCGCGAGCATCCTCGCCACCGCCCTCATATGCATACGAACGGCCGTGTCGGGCATCGCCTCCAGTTTCAGCTCTTCTGGCTCGAAGCCGATCCGGCGAGCCAAAAGCGACGCTCGTCCCGGCATGAACGGGACTGTGAACCGACCCGAGTCATCCGAGACGACCCGGCGACCTCCGTTCAACTGCACGTTGGCGTAGCTGATTGGCTCGCCCTCCGGCGTCGTTATGCGGCCGCGGAGCACGCGAGCGGACGGATTCACATCCGGCAACGCCGTCTGCTCGGACACGAGGACGAAATCCCGCATCACCGGCCGCCCTCGACCAAGGACTACGTCCGCCTTGCCCTCGCGAAATCCATTCGCGCGCAGCGACAGCGCTAGCGTGCTCCCCGGTGTCCCCGCGAGCGTGAATCGCCCGAGGCTGTCCGTCGTGACCGAATACCGGATGGCGGCCAGCGTGATCGTCGCGCCGCGAATCGGCACGCCGGAATCATTCACGACGCGCCCCCTGAGCTCAGCCTGTGCCCGTGCAACCGACGCAGGCAGCAACAGCAGGGACAGGACGACGATCGCTGCAGTTCGACAAGTCAGAGTCATGGTCACGGAATCGAGATACACCGCTGCGACCGTCACTTTGTCCAGATCAGCACGACGCCACAAGACCCATTCAGCGCCTGGTACTGGGGCGGCGCACCTACCGCCCTCGGATAGATCTCCATCGCGGCCACGTGGGCCGGCATCACAAGCTCATTCACGAAGTCATCACGTCCGCCAATCCTTCCAACAATCCGGATGCCGTCGAGGTACACCGTCATCCGGCAGTCCTGCGAGCCGCTGATCACGTCGTACTTCGGATCCCGCCCGCGCCTAACGTGAACCGTCGGGAAGCCATCCGCCATCTGCGTGATCCAATTCGGTTTCCGCCGCTCGAGGTCCTCCGGCGTGACGAACCAGCCATGGTTGATGCCACGCTCGGCCTCCTGCATGCGACGGTAAAACCCGTGCGTGTCCAGCGAAGGGAACGCGCTCGCCCCGGTGACAACCACACCCTTCAGTTGCACCGGGATCGGCTTCATCTGGATCAGCAACGCCGTGTCCGGCCGCTCACGCAGCGTCATCGCCACGGGTTCGAACCCGATCCGCCTCACGAACAAGCTGGCGCCACCTGGAACGTTGTAAGGAACCTGGAAACGTCCCGAATCGTCCGCGACATACCGTTGTCCGGAATTGAGCTGGATGTTGGCGTAAGAGAGTGGCAGCCCCGTCACATCGACGACTCGTCCGCGGAGCTCGACTTGCGCGGTCGCGACAGCAGGCGGGAGTGCCACCGCGCCTGCCGCCATCAAGCCGCGGACGTGAACCAGCCTCATCGCGCGCCTCCGACCGAGACGCGGCCCCTACCCTCGTCTCAGGTACAGGTTCCAGATCCCTCCTTGGGGGAAGCGAGTCGATCTTGACACCCTGCGCGGGAGCCGCCAATTGGCTTGTCCGATGTCCGATGTCCGCCCGATTCCCGATTCCCGATTCCCGATTCCCGCTCCCAGTGCTCCCCGAAACCTCCGCCGCTCTCAACGACATCTCCCTCGACGAGCCCTGGTCGCTCATCGAGCGCTTCACCACGCTGCGACGCGAACACCCCGACGACGTTCGCACCGCCTGCGACGAGATCGTCGCACGCCTTCGGAAACACGACGTGCCCGTCGAAGTCCACGACCCCGAAGTCTTCCTGAGCCTACCGGGCAAGGCATCGGTTTCGGTCCACGGTGCAACCTTCAAGGCCAAGCCGATGGCGATGAGCGTCGCTCACCCGAAGGGGCTCACCGCCCCGCTGGCCTACGCACCTGCGCGTTACGCGCGAGGAGCTGACGAGCTTTTCTCGCGCAACCTGGTCGGCGGTGACGACGTGGACCTTCGCGGCAAGTTCGTAGTCACCGAAGGCTTCGGGATGCCGGGAAAGGTGTCCCACTTCGAGGCGCGTGGCGCGCTCGGCATGATCGCGGTCAACCCGGGTCGCAACGCGCACTGGGGCATCTGCACCACCGTGTGGGGCACGCCCGACCTTCGCGACCTGCCGCGCAAGCCGAAGATCGCCGTGGTCGCC
>DATMBT010000610.1:0-2339 GCA_035559475.1 Gemmatimonadaceae bacterium | reverse complement strand
AGCCAACCAGCGCCTCGAGTTGCGGGTGGAGGCACGGACCGCCGAGTTGAGTCACGCGCACTCGGTAATGGCGGCGAGCGAGGAGCGCCTGCGTATTGCGCTGGACGCCGGGCGAATGGGGACATGGGAACTCGACCAGGGTCGCCGTGTGTGCCACATCGACGAAGTCCAGTGTGAGCTCCTTGGCCTTCCCCCTGGTACACGTTCCGTCCCGCTGGACATCCTCCTCACGCTGACACTCCCGGCGGATGACGCACGCGTTCGGAGTGCGGTGGAGCACGCGCTCACGAGGACCGCGAGCGACGCCCAGGATTACGAATACGAATTCCGGATTGTCCGTCCTTCCGACGGCAGCGTACGATGGCTGCTCGTGAGGGGCCGGACGATTCCCGTGGATGGGGCTTCGCCGCGGCGCATCGGTGTGAGTGTCGACATCACGGACCGGAAGCACATCGAGCAGGAACTGCAGGACGCCGACCGGCGCAAGAACGACTTCCTGGCCACGCTCGCGCACGAGTTGCGGAATCCGCTGGCGCCGATCCGGAATGCCGTGGAGTTGCTGCGGATGAAGGGACCGCTTCCGGGTGACAAGCGCGGCCCAACGGACGTGATCGATCGTCAGGCACGCGCGTTGACCCGTCTGGTGGATGACCTGCTCGATATCAGTCGCATCACGCAGAACCGGTTGGAACTGCGGCGCGAACCCGCGAGCCTGTCCGCGGTGGTCGAGGCGGCCATCGAGTCGAGCCGGCCGCTCATCGACGCCGGCGGGCACACCCTCGAGGTCAAGCTACCTGACGAGCCAATCGTCCTCCTGGCAGACGTCACGCGGATGGCGCAGGTGATCTCGAACCTGCTCAATAACTCCGCCCGCTACAGCGACAAGCAGGGCATGATCCATGTCGAGGTTCGCCGCGAGCACATGGAAGCCGTGGTCTCGGTGGTGGACGAAGGCATCGGCATTCCGGCGGCGATGCTCGGGCGTGTGTTCGACATGTTCGTGCAGGTGGATCGCGCCCATGAGCGTGGCCGCGGCGGACTTGGTGTCGGCCTCGCGCTGTCGAAACAGCTGGTGGAGATGCATGGCGGCCACATAACCGCGTTCAGTGGCGGGCCTGGACTCGGAAGCACGTTCGAGATCCGGTTGCCGATCGAGCCGGACGTCGAGGCGTCGGTTCGAAGCGCGGGTCTGAAGGACGAACTGCCGATGTCGAGGCTTCGGCTGCTGGTCGTGGACGACAATCGCGACTCCGTGGACAGCCTCAGCACTCTGCTCCGGCTCATGGGCAATGATGTCCACGTGGCGTACGACGGTGTTGAAGCCGTGAACTCGGCGCACGGCCTGTTGCCCGACGTGGTGCTGCTGGATGTCGGACTTCCACTGCGGAGCGGTTACGATGCGGCGCGCCTGATTCGCAGCGAGGCGTGGGGCCGCAACATGGTGCTGATTGCGCTCACCGGGTGGGGGCAGGAGCAGGACCGGAAGCGTTCACGCGAGGCGGGGTTCGACCATCACCTGGTGAAGCCGGTGGATCCCAAGGCGTTGATGAGCCTTGTCGCGGAACTGTTCAACGGTAAGCGCCGCGGCACGCTCACGAGCACCGACACGCCGGCGGCGCGTCTCTAGGTCAGCGCGCGGCCGGGCGGAAGCGTTCGGCGAATTGTTCGACGGTGATGGGCTGGACGCCGAATCGCTCGGCGGATCGACGCCATTCCGGGAAAGGCCGGTCCTCCAGCGTCGTCCACCAGCCTAACGACGCGAACCGCGCGGCGACCTCGTGGAAGGGCCGTGCGGCGAGGCGCGCGATGGCCAGCACCGGCGCGGGCACATGCCTCCGCTTTTCCGCGACACCCATGGCGCGCTGTATCGAGGCCGCGAACTCGATGAACGTGAGCTCGCTCGGCCCGCCGATGTCGACCACCTCGTTCTTCACGGCTTCGTTGGCAAGGATAGCCAGGACAAAGGAGGCGACATCGTTCATGGCGATGACGTTCACGACGCGGTTGCCGGTACCGAATACCGTCGCCACGGATTTTGGCGTGTCTGGATTCCCGAACAACACCCCTGTCCAGACATCCATGAACGCACTGGGCCGGACGAGCACCCACGGCACGCCACTGTCTCGCACGATGCTTTCCACGGCATGCTTCACGCGGAAGAAGTCGACGGGGCTATCGGCGGCAATGCCCCGCGCCGAGATGTGCACCCATCGACTGGCACCAGCCGCCTTCGCGGCGGCGCCAAGCGTCCGGTACATCGGCTCGTCGATGCGGTTGCAGCTCGTCGCGCCCTTGCCGACGATGTTGTTGGCGGTGCTCACGACCTGGGAAACGCCCGC
>DATMBT010000609.1:0-6620 GCA_035559475.1 Gemmatimonadaceae bacterium | reverse complement strand
AGCGCTCGGGACGCAAGTTCGGGTTCCCGTACACCGCATAACCGGCGGCGTCGTTCACGAACGAGAGATAGAGCTCCTTGAAGTCCGGTGCGCGGAAGCCGCGACCGATCGACGCCCGCACAGCAATGTCGTCGCCAGGTCTCGCCAGGACAGCGAGCCGCGGTGCGAGGAACTGTCCCCATCGATCGCTCCACGACAGGCGCGCACCAGGTGTCACCAGCATGCGACCGAAGGGAAACGTGGCCTGCGCGAAAGGTTCGACTCCGGTGATCGGGGTAACGTGTTCGGAAAGTCGGTCAGCATCGATCCACTCGCGACGGAGGGTGATACCGGCGTCCGCCGTACCGAACCCACGCACGCCACTCCAGTTCAATTCCCCCTGCAGCAATCGCTGCCGATCCCTCGCCCCACTGTCGGACGCGGGCGCATCCCCGGTAGCAGCGCGCGAGAGATGATCGAATGTCGACCCGGATATCGTGGCGCTGATCCGGTCGACCTTGCCGTCGTTATGCGCAGCGAGGCGCATCGACGTCTGCACGTTGTCGCCGAAGTGGTAGAGCTGGCCGGTGCGGTACCGCTGGCGCTCGAGCACTGCCATTGTGCCTAACTCCAGCCCGCGCGCCGAATCCAGGGCCCAGCGCGCACGCAGCCCGCCGTTGGCGCGGCGCGAATACGTCGCCTGATCGGACGACATGCCCGACACGAGGTCCACACCGTGGTAGCCGGCGTCCATCGTCGCGGAGAGCGCGCCGCGCCTGAAACCCGCATCACCGTCGATGGCGGTGCGGCCATGCGAACCGGTCAACGTCGAGACACCTGCCTCCACGCCCGAAGATGGCGCCGACCTGCTGATCAGGTTGATCACTCCGCCGATCGCGTCACTCCCATAGAGTGTCGACTGCGGACCCTTCACGATTTCAATACGCTCGATGGTCGCTACGGGGAGGCGGGACAGATCGAGCGTTCCGTTTACACGGCCGACCACCGGCTGGCCATCCAGCAGCACCAGGACTCGCCGGCCGCCGAATCCACGAAGCTGCACGCTCACGCCCGACGGCACGCCGCCATCAAGTTGAATCCCGACGCGCTCGGCTAGTACCGCCGACAGGTCGCTGGGACCGCGCCGCAGTTCGTTCGACGTGATCACCTCGGTTTCAACCACCGCATCGGCGAGACGCTGCTCACGTCGGCCCGCTGTCACGATGATCTCATCGAGCGGCACAATCGCCTGCGCCAGGGAGAGCCGCACCGTCAGGCTGGCACTCACCTGGAGGACCGTGTCGCGCGGCTGGTACCCAATGGCCTTCACCTGAACGCGATGCTCTCCGGCTGCGATGGCTCCAGTCCATGATCCGGATCGATCGGTACGAACCTCCAACAGCGCACCGTCGATCGAAACGCTCGCGCCTGCGACCGGCCGTGTGTCGACGCTCGCGAACACCTCCACCGTTATGCGCCCCGGCGGCGAAGGAGGACTGGCGGTCGCTTGCGCAACCGCCAGGAGCGCGACTATCGCCGACTGAATCACTGCAACCGGACGGAACGCACCGTGATCTGCCGGGGCGTGCCGGTCGCTCCGTAATAACTCGTGACCTGGAGCTTGAAGACAGCGTCACCGCGCCTGACGAGATAGACGTTGAAGTTCGGCCAGATCTGGTTGTCGGTGCCGGTGATGTTGTAGCGGTACCAGGGCGACGTCACGAACGCGCCGCCGAACGAATCGGAGCGATACGCCACCGGAGGCGCCGACGCCGCGTAGGCCGACGTGATCTGCGCGAACGGCGTGGACTCATCCAGGACCGCCCCGACCCCACCGGTGCCGCTCACGCCACCGTTGATGCGAATCTCGAATCCGGACAGCCGGACGTCCCAGAACGCGGACTGCGTCACCGGTCCAGATGACAGGTCGAGGAACACCGGCCCGCTTGCGAGGTTAATCGTCCTTGTAGACACAGGACCGAAGGCCGCACCGGTGGACGGCTGGATCGCATACTCCACCGTGACATTGCCCACGCTCGTCGCGGTGGCGCCGGAGATCGCCGTGACGCGGAACTTCGCGAGGATCACGTTCGGGACGCTGCGCCTGACGATCCACGAACGTGTCGTGACGGCGGTCGCCGAGGTGCCGCTGCCGGTGAACCAGCCGCTGATCGCCGGATTGAGGGCGTCAGCCACGAAGCTCGCTGCCGGCGGCGCGGTGGTCACCGCGTCGAATGCGGCCAGCTGGTTCTCGGGCGTCATTGCCTGGAGCTGCGCGACGGTGGCATTGGCATTCGTGCAGACGCAGAACGCCGTCACGCCGCCGGGCCCCGACGCGCCGCCGTTGACGCTCACCGACGTCGCGAAGAACGACAGGTCCCAGTCGGACGATGTCGTCGGATCGCCGATCGTGACCTGCGTGGCCGGATCGCCCAGCTTCACGAAGGCCGGCGCCTGTGAGGCGTCGACCGTCAGCAGCGTCGCCGTCAGCGGTGGCGGTGGCTCGGTGGTCGAATCGGAGCAGGCGGCCACCAGTGCGAGCGCGGCGGCACAGCCCGCGCCGGCCAGCGTGCGCCTAACGTGCGACGGGCGCGGGAAACGGTGCGTCATGTGAAGAGGTCTCCGTGGCCACCGCGCCGCGCGTCGCGCGCCGGTAGCCGAGATAGATGAGGATGATCCCGATGAATTCGGTGACGTAGAGGACTTCGGTGTAGCCAAAGCGGGTGAAGCTTCCGCCGATGCCGGGGAGCAATGCGCCGACCGCGATCAGCGCATTGCCCACGGCCCTGTTCCGCGTTTCGCGCCGGCGCCAGAACTGCATCGCGGACTTCGCCGCCCCTCCCACGAGAAAGACGAAGGCGTACAGGTTGATGAACGGGCTGAACGCGCGGACCCAGGGCCATGCCATCACGCGACCCGTCAGGCGATGCGGCTCGACCAGGGCGTGATTCAACGGCACCACGACGACGAAGGTCGCCGCGATGACGACCACGGTGACCAGCGCGACCGACAGCGCGTTGGCAACCCGGCGAGGCAGGTGCAGGTACACGGCACCCTGCGCCAGTGGCGCACCGCCTAACAACGCGCCGGTGATATACCACGCCCGAAAGAGCCACTCGTGCCAGCCGAACAGCGTGACCGACGCTTCCACCGCCGTGCCCGCGGCATAGGTCAGTGCGCCGATGGTCCACCAGAGGAGGTGTGTGCCTCCCTTCGCCCGATAGCGGCCAAACAGCGATGCCGCCAGCGCGAGCCCGATGAATGTCGTGACGATCGGGATGTAGTGGACGAACGAAGGCACGCCCCAACGTGTTCCCGCGGCGGCACTTCCGCCTATTCGGTCTTGTACGGTGGGAAGACTACGGAGCCCGTGTCGGTGGTTCCCCTGCCTTGCTCAGCAGGCCGCTCTCGAGGGCCAGGCGCGTAAGCGCAGCCACGTTGCGCAGCCCCGTCTTGCGCATCAAGGAATCTCGGTAGGACTCGACCGTCCTGGCGCTGATACCCAGTTCGGCAGCGATTTCCTTGTTCTGGAGCCCGCGGGCAATACCGGCCAACACCTCTCGCTCCCGGACCGTGAGACCCTCGAGCGGAACGGCGCCCGTCGCAGGCTGCTCGCGCAGCGCCTCGGCGAGCGAGCGCGCCACTGTCGGACTGAAGAACGCGTCGCCGCTGTACACGGCCCGGATGGCTGCGCGCAGGTCCGCCGGCGTGGTGTCCTTCCGCACGTACCCGTTCGCCCCGATGCGCACGCTCTCGCGCACGATCTCCCGGTCGTCATGAACGCTGAGCACGATGAGACGCACGCCGGGCTGGTTCTTCCGTATCTCCTCGACCACCCGCAGTCCCGACTCGTCAGGCAGGTTGATGTCCACCAGGGCTACGTCGGGGACGGTGTCGCACACGAGACGGATGGCGCCAGCGGCGGTATCGGCCTCGCCGACCACTTCGAGATCGGGATCGGACTCGAGCACCATGCGGAGCCCTGCTCGCACGATGGCGTGGTCGTCAACGATCGCCACGCGAATGGCCATCAGCGTGCTCCTTCGGGCAGCCTGACGCTGACCTGCAGACCCCTTGAACCAGGCATCGACACGTCGAACGAACCGCCCAGCGCCGCCACGCGATCGTGCATCCCGCCCAGGCCGCGACGGCCGTTGTGCTCCAGCATGACAAGCGACGCCTGGCTCGCTACGCCCACACCGTCATCACGAACCGTGAGCGTGACCTCACCGCCCGCTCGCGCCAGCGATACGTGGACCCTGGTCGCGTTTGAGTGGCGCATCGCGTTCGTGAGCGACTCCTGCAGCGATCGGTAGAGTGCGAGTTCCACGTCGGTGCCGAGGCGCCAATCCCCGTCCGGCAGGTCGGCGGTCACCGCGATCGAGGAGCGCTTCGCGAAATCGTTGATCAGCGAGCGAAGCGCCGGCAGCAGGCCGAGTTCGTCGAGCACCGCGGGGCGGAGCGTTTCCGTCACGCTGCGGATGCTGCGCATACCCTCGTCGAGCAATCCGAGTGCGCGGCCCAGCCCTTCGGCCGCGGTGGGTTCAGCGCGTTCCTGCAGGAGCCCGAGCTGCAGCTTGAGCGCCGAGAACACCTGGGCGGTTTCATCGTGCAGTTCGCGCGAGAGTCGGCGCCGCTCGTCCTCGTCGTGCCTGACGACCCGACTGGACAGCCGGCCGAGCGCCTCCGTGCGTTCCTGGAGCCGCGCCAGCAGTTCGGCCGCATCGAGCGCGGCCGCGAGCTGCATGCCTAACGACACGAGGAACGAGGCGTCGAGCGCGGCGAACGGGTCGCGCGTGTCGCCGGCGACGACCAGCACCTGCGGCGTGGCGACATGGCACGCCAGCGGGAGGATGGCCGTATAGGCGTATGCGGTGCCGTCCGGAGCGATCCAGTCGGGACGCACGACGGGCTGCCCGCTGGTCATCGCTCCTGCCAGTGCGGAGGACGCTGGCGCCGGGAGTGGCAGGCTTGCCCAGCCGGAGGCGGTGCCGGCACCACCGGTGAACGTCGGGCGATCGCCGTCAAGCCGATAAAGTGCAGCGGCGCGCACCGCGGGAAGCGCGACGGCCTGGTCGAGCAACCCCGCTGTGGCCTTGCCGGGGGAAGCAGTGCTCGCGGCCAGCGACGTCAATGCGCGCATGCCGCCGCGCAGGTCATCGAGGACCAGGATCGTGATGCCGCAGATCGTGGCGAGCAGCAGCACCACGTCGAGATAGTAGCCCCATGGGCTCCACGCGCCGCGCGCCCGCAGGAACGGGTAGTCCAGGTGATGAATCGCCCAGAGCAACAGCGACGTTGCCAGGAGTCCCGCACCGGGACTTCGAGTCGTTCGCCAGTAATCGAAAAAGATCCACCCGGTCCATGCGGTGACCGCGCTGAGAAAAAGCACAGCCGGCAGCACGGCCCAGAGGAAGTTCTCGAGCACGTAGATCGCGACATAGGACCACGCCACCGGAAAGAGCAGCGCAACACTGTAGGCCGGTCGAAACCGCACCTGACGCGAAAACGCGAGCGCCGTCCAGAGAAGCGCCAGCGCCGTCCATCCTGTCGTGACCTGGTGCCAGTAGAGCCAGGTCTCGCGCTGGGTGACGAGAAAGCTGATGATCGCGAACAACCGCGCGACGTACAGGAAACAGGCGACCGCCAGGGAAGCGAAATAAGGCTTCCCATATCGCCGCCACAAAAACAGCGCGTAGACGGCAACCCCCAGTGTGATCGCGACCTGAAGGATGGCCGCATCGAGCTCAACGCCTGTCGACAGGGAAGTCTGCACGTCCGGAAACTTATTCCCCGTGATCGGACGGAATCGCTGCGGCGCCTAAATCAGTTATTGACTTGAACTTCGTCCCCAGGCCTGACCAACGTCGACACAAGACTCCAAATGCGAGTTGGCTCAAGGCGCACTGGCCTGCGAATACCGGTGAGTGGCCACCAATTTCACGGTTCACTAATCCCGATTCCCGACTATGTTCATGCCGGTGAACAGGTTGGGCTTCTCCAAGTCGGGCGGCTGAGAAGCATCTCCGGGCGTTCTCCCATCCGCCATCCCCCATCTGCCATCAGCCGTGTCCCGTCCACAACGCCGCGATGAAATCCTTGGCGCCGAGCTGCCGCCTTCCCTGCCGATCATGGCGCTCCGCTCCACGATCGTGTACCCGCTCGGCACCATCGCCGTGCAGATGGGCGCACCGGAAAACCTCGCACTCCTTCGCGACAACGAAGACTCCGGCCTGGTAGTCGGTCTCGTCGTCGCCGGCGGTGAGTCCGATGAACCGCTGGACCATGAAAAGTTCGTTGGCCGCGTTGGCGTTGCCGCGCGCGTTCACGAACGCATCAATCTGCCCGGTGACACGGTCCAGATCACCCTGCAGGGCCTCCGCCGCATAACGATTGAGGCGATCGACCGGATCGAGCCATACGTCATGGCGAAGGTCAGGCCCGCAAAGGAAACGCCCGCCGACCCCGCCGAGCTGGATGACCTCGTGGCGCGGATCGTCGCCGCCGCTGAGACGCTCGCCAACCTCATCGACCGTATCCCGGATGAGGTGCCGCAGATCCTGAAGATGAACGTCTCCGACCCGGGTCGCTTCGCGGACCTGGCGGCGACGAACATGAACTTCCGCATCTCCGACAAGGAC
>DATMBT010000608.1:0-3405 GCA_035559475.1 Gemmatimonadaceae bacterium | reverse complement strand
ATCCACGACTGCCGCGCCGTACCACGTCACGCGTTCCGCGTCACGACCCGCCGGTCCTTTCACCGGTTCGCGCATGAGCGCCTCAACCTCATCGGCCTCACGCGCGACGCACGAGACCCACTTTATGCCGTCGGCGGTGACGATGTAGTTGTCCTCGATGCGAACGCCCGTGTTGGCAAATTTGCGCACGGCCGGCGCTATACGGGCGATGAACGCCTCATTGCCGGCCTTCGGGATGATGTCCAGCAACTCCTGCCGCACATAAATCCCGGGCTCGATGCTGTAGGCGCTGCCCACCGCGATGCCGTCCCGGTCCTTCTGGTCAGGATCGTGAACAGCAAGCCCGATCCCGTGGCCAAGTCCGTGCATGTAGTACAGCGACGCCTGTGAGCAACGACCGCTGCGCGATTCGCACGCGTACGTCGCGGTGGCGGAGTCGATGAGCCCCAGCTTCGCGAGACCGTCTGAGATCACGGCTGACGCGGCGCGACTGACCTCGGCCCACCGCACGCCCGGTTTCGCCACGCGCTCCGCTGCCGCTTGCGCATCACGCACGACCTGGTAGACCTGCCGTTGCTCCGGCGTGAACTTGCCGCTCACCGGGAACGTGCGAGTGACGTCCGCGGCGTATCCTCCAAACGATGCCGCCGCGTCGATCAGCAGCAGGTCGCCTGCTTTCATGTAGCGATCGTCACGGTTGTAGTGCAGCACCGTGCTGTTCGGGCCCGAGCCCACGATCGACGCGTACGCCGGCCGGTCGGCGCCGTAACGGCGGAACGTGTATTCGAGCAGCGCCTGGATCTCGAACTCGTTCATTCCGGGCTCGAGCGCGCGCGCTGCCTCCGCGTGCCCTTCCATGCTGATCGCTGAGGCGCGCTGGATCAGGTCCATCTCAGCGGCGCTCTTCTTCGAACGCATCGTATTTACGATGTTGTTCGCGCTGGTGACCTGGAGGCCGGAATGTTTCTTCCGAAGTTCGTCGACGAACCGATCGTCGCGATTGAGGGTGTCGCCGCCCTCGGCGAGGTCCGCATGGAACGAGAGCCGCGGCGTCGCTTTCAGGAGTGAGTCGACCATCGGCTCGAAGTCCGCTATCGCTCGTGTCGTCAGTCCGGTCGCCCTGGCGGCTGAATCCGGTCCATAGCGGCGTCCCGACCAGACTTCCTGCGCCGGAATCTTGGTCTGCACGAACAGCGTCCACGTCTGCTCGGTGCCACGCTTGCTCAGCACGAGGGCGGCATCAGGCTCGCGATAGCCGCTCAGGTACAACATGCCGTTGTTCTGGTAGAACGACAGGTAATCCTGCACAGGCGACTCGGCGCCTCGCACGATGAACACACCATCCGGTACCTGGGACGCGAGCGTGGACCGGCGCTGGGCGTACTCCTCAGCGGTGATCTGGGCGGCGCCGCTGGTGGATACCGCGACGAGGAAGAGCAGGGAAAGGACCGGGGTTTTCACCGGAGCCTCCAGGATTGAACGTATGACTACTTGAGCAACTGCTTGGCGATCGTGTGCAGCTGCATGTTCGACGTGCCTTCGTAAATCGTGCCTATCTTGGCGTCACGGTAAAACTTCTCGACGGGGAAGTCCTTCGTGTACCCATATCCGCCGAAGAGTTCGACGCAGAGCGACGTGACGCGCTCGCAGACCTGTGACGAATAGAGTTTCGCCATGGCCCCTTCTTTCATGACGTCCTGTCCGGTGTCCCGCAGCCGCGCGGCATTGTAGACCAGCAGACGCGCCGCTTCGAGTTCAGTCGCCGCCTGGGCCAGCTGGAACTGGACGCCCTGGAATTCCGCGATGCTCTTCCCGAACTGCTGCCGTTCCCTCACGTAGGCGAGCGCGGCGTCGAGCGCACCACGTGCCACGCCAATCATCTGGGCGCCAATGCCGATGCGTCCGCCATTCAGCGTGTCGATCGCAATGCGATACCCTTGTCCAACGGGGCCGAGGACATTTTCGGCGGGAACTTCGCAGGCATCGAGGATCAGTTCGGTGGTGCTGGACGCGCGGATCCCGAGCTTGTCCTCCTTCCTGCCCACGGCGAAGCCCTTGAAATCGCGCTCGACGATGAATGCCGTGATGCCGCGATGACCCGCGGCGGGATCAGCGTTCGCAAACACAACGAAGATTCCTGCCTCGGCGCCGTTGGTGATCCACATCTTGCGGCCGTTCAGGATCCAGTGATCCCCTCGACGTTCGGCGCGCGAGGCGAGACCAAACGCATCTGAGCCGGAACCCGGTTCGGAGAGCGCGTAAGCGCCAACGGTGTCCGTGGTCAGTCTCGTGAGATATCGCGTCTTCTGGGCGTCGTTGCCGTACCGGGAGATCGGGTAATTCGCCAGCGTGTTCTGCACGTCGACGATGATTGCCGACGAAGCGTCTACGCGACTGATGGCTTCAACCGCGAGCGTCACCATCATCAGGCTTCCCGACGCCCCCCCGTATTGCTCGTCTACCTCAATGCCCATGAGGCCCAGCTCAAAGGCGGCGCGAATGAGCGCGGGGTCCAGGTGGGCGGCCTTCTCCATTTCAGCGACGCGCGGGCGCACCTCGGCTTCTGCGAAAGCGCTGACCGCGTCGCGGAACAGTGTTTCGTCCGGCGACAGATGAGTGAGCGGTCCTGTGACCTGTGAGGCGTCTACCGATGACATGGCGAGGGGTTGACCGGGATGAGTGATGCTCGCCCGGCGCCGCTCCCAACGATAGCTGCACGCGACGTTTGGACGAAGAGTCCCGGGGCGCGAACTCAGGCTCCGTCGCGTTGCACCGTTACGGCACGAGTGTATACTGCTCTCGCCTGATGGCCATCGCCGAACCGGACGCCCAGCCCACCGCCGACCCCTCCCGAGCCGCGCCGCTTCGCCTGGGACTTCTGGTTGATTCCCTGACACAGCCGGCCTGGGTGGAAAGGGCCCTTCGGCGGATCATTGAGTCAGGCGACGGCGAATTCGTCGTCATCGTTCGAAACGACGCGACCGGTCCCACCGGCAGCCGGCCTCCATCGCGGCTTGCGTCGTGGTGGCGAAACCGGCATCAGCTCCTCTACGCCGCGTACCAACGGCTGGACGGCAGGAGCCTCCGGCATACCGCCGACCCGTTCGCGCCGGTGGACGTCTCGCCCCTCCTGAAGGGCGTTCCCGTGATGGGCGCGGTACCTGTCATGACGAAGGTCTCCGACACGATCGAGGCGCACGACGTCGAGCGCATTCGCGCCCAGCGTCCGGATGTGCTGATCCGCCTCGGCTTCCGGATCCTGCGTGGTGGCATCCTGACGGCCGCGCCGCACGGGGTCTGGTCGTATCACCATGGCGACAACGATCGGTATCGCGGCGGACCCCCGGGCTTCTGGGAGGTGATGGAGGGCACGCCAGTCACTGGAACCATCCTCCAGCGGTTAAC
>DATMBT010000607.1:0-6412 GCA_035559475.1 Gemmatimonadaceae bacterium | reverse complement strand
GGCGTCGGCGTCGCTCAGCGCGCGTCTGACCCTCGTCAGGGGCGACACGGCCAGTGCGGTCGCGCAGCTGCTCGCGCTGCCAATCGTGGCGCCGCGCGATTCGCTCTCCTGGGAGTACTTCGAGCCCCTGGCACCCGATCGCCTAACGCTGGCGCGGCTGCTGCTCGCGCGGGGACGCCCAGCTGAGGCCTTGAAGCAGGCTGCGGTCTTCGACCAGCCGCAGCCGGTGGTTTTCCTCGCCTTTCTCAGGCAGAGTCTGGAAATCCGCGCTCTCGCTGCCGAACAAATGGGGCAGCCTGGTCTTGCCAGAGGATTGCGCGCGCGGCTGCGGGCACTGGACGAAGGTCGCTCCGCAAGCAGGTAGACCGCGACTTTCCGCGGCCACGGGGTCATGGCGGAGCTAGATTACCGGCTCACCGCGCCTTGGCAACCAGGCCAAGCGCATATCGAGTGCGCTGCCACACGCTGGGCACGGAACCCTGATGATCAGGACCACAAGCTAGTGCGTTTCCACCTCGTCACACTCGGCTGCGACAAGAATACCGTCGACTCCGAACGCTACGTCGCCGAACTCGCCGCCCACGGCGCCCAACAGGCGACGAGCGCGGATGAGGCGGATCTCATCGTCATCAACACCTGCGGCTTCATCGACGCCGCCAAGGAAGAATCCCTCGAAGCCATCATCGAGGCCACGAGGTTCAAGTCGTCAGGCGCGTGCCGGATGGTCGCCGCCGTGGGCTGCATGGTCGAACGCCACGCCGACGAACTCCGCGAATCCCTCCCCGAAGTCGACCTCTTCCTCGGCACCCGCGAGACCGACCGGCTCATCAGCGAAGTGTCGGCGCGTGGACTCCTTGACGACGCACCAGCGCTCGTTCACCCCGGCGTCCGACTCTACACGGGTGACCTCCCGCACGTCCGCTACCTCAAGATCAGCGAAGGCTGCGACCACGGTTGCGCGTTCTGCGCGATTCCACTCATGCGCGGTCGCCATCGCTCGTTCGCACTCGATGACGTCGTACGCGAGACGCAACTCCTCGAGCTGCAAGGCGCACGAGAGGTCAACCTTGTTGCACAGGACCTCGCCCACTACGGCCGCGACGTCCGCGACGGTCGTGGTCTTCCGGACCTGCTGACTGCACTCGTCGAGGAAACCGGCATTCCGTGGTTCCGGCTCCTCTACATCTACAGCGCCGGCCTGACCCCGCGCATGCTCGACCTCATGGCGCGCGAGCCACGCATCGTGAGGTATCTCGACATCCCGATGCAGCACGCGTCAGACGCGGTGCTCGAGCGCATGCGACGCCCTGAGCGCAAGGCGCGACAGCGCGAAAAGCTCCGCCAGATCCGCGAGGCAGTTCCTGGGGTCTCCATCCGCTCTACGGTCATCGTCGGGTTCCCCGGTGAGACGGACGACGATTTCCAGCAGCTCCTCGATTTCCTGGAAGAAGTGCAACTCGACCGCGTCGGCGTCTTCACCTACTCGGCCCAGGAAGGCACGCGCGCATTCGACCTGCCTGACGACGTGCCTGACGAGTTGAAGCGAGAACGGCTCGAGCGCGTCACTGAGGTGCAACGCCTCGTCACGGCTGAGCGTTACGAGGGCATGATTGGTCTCACGGTACCGGCGATCGTGGATCGCGTCATGCCCGACGGATCGGTCCAGGCCCGGACCAATGGCCAGGCCGACGACATCGACGGCATAACGTGGGTACGGGGCACGGGGGACGGGGTACCGGCCACTCCCCTCCACTCCGGAGACCTCGTCGAGATTCAGCTTGACGCAGTCGCTAACGACTACGATTTCGAAGCGACACTCGTCAGGCACGTCAGCGCGACGCCAACGCACCCGAAAGCGGCGCGCGCACGGGCACTCCCCGTGATGTCCACGGTTGGCGCGTTCGGGCGCTGACCTCATGAACCGCACCGTCACCAGACGCCTCGGACTCCTGTCACTCCTCGGCGCTGCCGCTGCCATTGCCGCCAGCAGGCCGGCAACCCAGTCATCGAACCCGTCCAGCCGTCCGGTTCGCGTGCTCCTCGGCTCGGTTCCACGTGAGGTCCCGCTCTCGCAGGCCGGCGCATGGCGTCTTGTCGATGGGTCGCGCCGGGTGATTGCCAAAGGTGAGAATACCGACCGATGGTCAGTGATGCGGGACGGCAGGCGCCTGCGCGCTGTTTTCGCCGACGCACCCGCCAGCGAATGGATCAACGGATCACTCTCGCTGGAGATGACGACTGACGCGGACGTCACATGGCAGCAGAAAGCCTATCGCGGCACGTTGACGTACGTCGCTAACGACACGGCGCTCCTCATCGTCAATCGCATCGATGTCGAGGAGTACCTCAAGGGGGTTGTTCCCCTCGAAATTGGCGGACGAATCACCAGCGACCATGCCGCCGTTGAGGCACAGGCGGTTGCTGCCCGCAGTTTCACGTACACGAAGATGCTCGCTGGGACCAATCGAGACTTCGACCTCCGCGCGACCGAGGCCGACCAGGTTTACGGCGGTACGTCTGCCGAAACGTTCTGGGGTGACCTCGCAGTGGCGGCGACGGCCGGTTGGGTGCTCAGCTACCGTGGCCAGGTGGTGACGGCACCGTACCACTCCTCGTGCGGCGGCACGACCGCGTTGCCGAGTGAAGTGTGGCGCGGTGGACAGGACGGATACCTGCGCAGCGTGAGCGACACGTCGCCACGAACAGGGCGGCCGTGGTGTGACCTGTCGCCCCGTGTGGGCTGGGAACGTCGATTGTCCGCTGCGGACCTGTCGGACGCGGTGGCTCGCTACGCGCCGACGTATGCCACGCTCCCGCCCGGCGCGGCGACAACCATCCGTGACGTCCGCGTTGACGGGCAGACGTCCACTGGTCGCGTGCGGGCGATCGTGTTTTCGACCGCGAGTGGCGACGTGACCGTGCGCGGCAACGACGTCCGGTACGTGCTCCGGCAGGTTGGCGGCTCCATCCTGCCCACAACCGCCTTTTCCGTCGCCACGGAACGTGGTGCTGATGGGCAGCTGCGCGATGTCGTGCTGCGCGGCCGCGGGAATGGCCACGGCGTTGGCATGTGCCAGTGGGGCGCCATTGCGCGCGCCCGTGCGGGTGACGACTTCCGCGCGATCCTCAAGGCATATTACCCGGGCGCGGATATTACCCGCGCACCCTGAGCCGCCCTCACCTCGGCGCATGACCGCGGACCTGAGAATCGCAGTAGTTGGCACCGGCGCGATCGCGCAAATGGCACACCTTCCCGTCCTGCGGAAGATGCGCGGCGTGAACGTGGTCGCGTTATGCGATATCGATCGCGCCAAGGCGCGGTCACTCGCCGACCGCTTCGAGATTCCGGATGTCTACGTCGATCTCGAGGACCTGTTCGACGCCGGCGAACTCGATGCGATCGTCATCAGCACGCCTTCCCACCTGCACCAGCCGTATACGCTGGAAGCGCTGGCCGCCGGCGTTGACGTGTTGTGCGAGCGGCCGCTCGCGCTCACGACTCGCGGTGTGCAGGTGATCCTGGAAGAAGCCGACCTGACGGGACGGAAAGTCGTGGTCGCGAACAACCATCGGTTCCGCAGCGACGTCCAGGCGCTGGATCGCTTCCTGCGCGGGGGTGAACTGGGCACGCTCACGGGCGTTCGTGCGGGCGCGTATCACCAGCACGGCACGGTTTCGGGATGGCGGCTCAATCGCGCCGAGTCAGGCGGCGGGGCCTTGTTTGACCTCGGCCTCTCGCTGGTGGACCTGGCGATGTGGCTTGCCGATTACCCGCCGCCGCAACGAGTCTGGGCCCACATCGAGCGGCCGCGCGGTTCGAACTCTGTTGAGGAGTCAGCGCTCCTCACCATGGAATGCGGGAACGGCATGGCGTGCACGTTCGACCTCTCGTGGTCGTACATCGGTGACGAAGACCGGTGGTGGTTCGAGTCCATTGCCTCACGAGGCAGCGCGCGACTGGCGCCGTTGCGTGTGGTGAAGGAGATCAACGGCCGTCCCGTCGACGTCTCTCCCACGGGCGCGGCTGCGCGCGAAAGTACGTTCGTCCAGTCGTATCGCGCGGAACTGGCGCATTTTGTCGCGGTCGTGCGCGGCGAGTCGCCGTACGATCCGCCGACCGACCAGGTCACCCTTCACCGCATCCTTGAGGCGGCCTATCGGTCGGCCCGCGAACAATGCGAAGTCAAGCTGTAATTCGTGCCATCGTGACGGCGGCGTTCGCGCTGGCCGTTCCCTCGTCAGGCAGCGCGCAGGCAAAGGACTCCGTGCCAGGCAGCGAGCTCTCGGTGTACCTCATGACGATGGGGCAGGGGGACCAGGTCTGGGAGAAATACGGGCATAACGCCATCGGCATTCGCAATCGCATCACGAACAGCGACGTCGTCTTCAACTGGGGCATTTTTTCGTTCGAGGAGCCCGGCTTCATCGGGCGGTTCCTGCGCGGGGAGATGATGTACTGGATGGCCGGCCTGGACGCGGCCGGGTCGGTCGCGCAATACCAGATGCTGAATCGCACGGTCGAGGTGCAGGAGTTGAACCTGTCGCCGCCGCAGCGTCTCGAGCTGCTGAATTTCATCCGGTGGAACGCGCAGGAAGAGAACAAGTTCTACCGCTACGACTACTTCCTCGATAACTGCTCGACGCGCGTCCGCGATGCGCTGAACCGTGTCCTTGGCGGCGCTATCAAGATGGCGACCGACACCCTTCCGACCGGGACGTCGTACCGCTGGCACGCCCTGCGGCTCATGGCCGCGGACCGGCTGACAACCGTCGGCGTGAACATCGGCCTGGGCCGGCCCACGGACCGCCCCATCACCGCGTGGGAAGAGATGTTCATTCCCATGAAGGTCCGCGATCACCTGCGCAACGTGCGGGTGCCTGACGAGACGGGCAAGCTGGTGCCACTGGTGATGTCAGAGCGAGTCCTGTTCCAGGCACAGCGCGAACCGGAACGCGAAACACCGCCGCCGATGCTGCTGCAACTCGGCCCCCTGGGGTTGCTGCTGGGCGCGGGACTCGCGTGGCTTGCCCGGCGCCGACACCGCGCTGCCGTGCCGGTGGCGCTGGTCGCGATCGTGCTCCTGGGTGTGATGGGCGGTGCGTTGCTGTTCCTGCGCTTCATGACGCAACACGTGGCGGCCTACCACAACACCAACATCTTCGTCTACAACCCGCTCTGGCTGCTCGTGATCGTGGCGTTCGCCCTGGCGCGCAAGCGGCCAGCCATCGGTCGCGCGGCCTTCATGCTGGTGACGCTCGCGGGGGCGTTTACCGCGTTCGGTGTGATCGCGCCGTTCCTTCCCGGCCTCCGGCAGGGGAGCATTGCCGTCATCGCGCTCGCCGCGCCCATCGGGCTCGCCGCCGCGTGGACGCTTCGTGAGCGGCTGCGTCCGGATCCCAGTCCAGCCACATGAAGGAGTCCATCGGGATCGACGTCGGCGGAACGTTCACTGACCTGGTTGGAGTTCGCGAAGACGGATCGGTGCGCACCGGGAAGGTGCTGAGCACGCCGTCAGACCAGAGCGAAGGCGTTGAACGGTCGTTGCGTGAGGCGGGCGCTGATCCAGCGAGAGTCACGCGCATCGTGCATGGCACGACCGTGGTGACCAACATGTTGCTGGAGCGCCGAGGGTCAAAGGTTGTCCTGTGCGCCACCGCGGGTGCGACGGACCTCCTGGAACTGCGTCGCCAGGAACGCGCTTCGCTGTACGACCTTTCCGCGCAGCATCCGGAGCCGCTGGTGCCGCCGGAACGCGTGGTGGCCGTTTCGGGTCGGATTGCACCCGAGGGCACGATCCGCGACATGACTGACGACGCCGCGGCGAGCGCTGCGGCGCAGGTTGCTCAACATCAACCGGACATCGTCGCGATCTCGCTGCTGCACAGTTACTCGGACCCGACGCACGAACAGCGACTGGCGGCGGCGATTGCGCGACGACTGCCCGGCGTGGACGTCGTCTGCTCGAGCGATGTGCTGCCGGAGATCCGGGAATACGAGCGCACCGCGACGACGTGCTGTGAAGCCTATGCGAGGCCGGGTGTCGGCATTTACGTGCGCCGGCTGGCTGATCGGCTCAAGGCGCTCGGGTTGCCGTCACCCGGCGTTGTGGGCTCAGGTGGTGGCATGGCCGATGCCGATGAAGCGTCACGCTCGGCGGCTTCACTCGCGCTTTCAGGCCCCGCAGGTGGCGTCGCCGGCGCCGCGCTGGTCGCACGCATGGCGGGCTTCGACCGGGCGCTGAGCATCGACATTGGCGGCACCAGCGCGGACGTCGGGCTCATTCTCGATGGGGAACCGCTCGTGGAAGCCGGTGGACTCGTCGCTGGCGTTCCGATCGCCCTGCCTCGCGTACTGGTGGAGACCGTTTCCGCAGGTGGTGGAAGCATAGGCTGGGTGGACGAGGGGGGCGCG
>DATMBT010000606.1:0-7960 GCA_035559475.1 Gemmatimonadaceae bacterium | reverse complement strand
GATCGTCGCACTCATCTTCCTGATGTACCGGTTCGTCCCGATCCGCGGCGTGCCAACCAAGGCAGC
This sequence comes from Gemmatimonadaceae bacterium, assembly GCA_035559475.1. GTDB lineage: Bacteria > Gemmatimonadota > Gemmatimonadetes > Gemmatimonadales > Gemmatimonadaceae > JABWBJ01. The sequence continues at coordinate 7,894 of DATMBT010000606.1, read as the reverse complement.
ACTGGCTGGCGCTGTGACGGCGTCCATCGTGTTCGAGCTCACGCGCGTGGCGTATGCGGCGGTGACGGGAGTGCTGTCACCGGCGACCATCTATACCGGCACGTTGTACACGATTGTCTCCGTGGTATTCTGGGTCTACTACGCGGCGATCATTTTTCTGATTGGCGGTGAGGTCGCGCGCGTATACGAGATTCGGAACGCATAGCCTCGGGGATGGCGGATGGCGGAAACCTCCGCCATCCGCCTTCCAAGGTCAGCACTTTTCCCCAGCCATGCGCTCCGCAAGATTCACACGATGCAGATAGATCTTCGCAGCGACACGGTCACCAAGCCCACCGCCGGCATGCGTCGCGCCATCGCGAGCGCCGAGGTTGGCGACGATTACCTCGACGGAGATCCGACGACGCGCCGGCTCGAGGAGCAGGTTGCCCACCTGCTCGGCAAGGAACGCGCGCTGTTCTTCCCCAGCGGCACGATGGCAAACCAGTGCGCCATCGCGGTGCTGAGCGAACCTGGAACCGAGATCTACGCCGACCAGTTCTCACACATCGTCGAGCGCGAGATGGCAGGCGCCGCGGCGCTTTCGGGTGTGCAGATCAGGACGGTGCGCAGCGAAGGGCCCATGATGGATGCCACGGGTCTGTCGCGGGCGTTTCGCCCCTTTGATCCGTATCTCCCGCGCGCGACCCTGGTCTGCCTCGAGAACACACACAACAGCGCCGGCGGCATGGTGACGCCGGTCGCCGGACTTCGAGCCATGCACGACGTGGCGAGGGAGCGGCGTTGTCGCGTGCACCTCGACGGCGCCCGATTGTGGAACGCGTCGGTCGCGTCCGGGAGCCTGCCCGCCGAGTTCTCCGAGTGGTGTGACACCGTCATGGTGTCCTTCTCCAAGGGACTTGGCGCACCGGCTGGCGCCATCCTCGCGGGTGAGGATGCCGTCATTCACCGGGCCAACGAGGTTCGGAAGCGGCTCGGCGGCGTGATGAGACAGAGCGGCATCCTGGCGTCTGCCGCGCTGTACGGACTCGAGAACCACCTCGTTCGCCTGGCCGAAGACCATGCGCGCGCCGCGGATTTTGCGCACGTGGTCGATCGCGCAATCGCGGCCACGGTGATGCCGCCCGAAACGAACATCGTGATGGTGGACCTCGCACCTGGGCTGGACGCGGCGAATGTGGCGCGCAAAGTGGCGCGTGAGGGCGTGCTCGTTTCCGTGTGGACGCCTTCGCGGCTCCGCATGGTGCTGCACCTCGACGTTTCGGAGGACGAGGCTCGGACCGCTGCGCTGGCCCTCCTTGATGCTCTCGACGAGGCGTGGCGGGAACTCGGCGACACTTCCGACTGGCCGGTGGTAATGTCGCGGCCTTGAACCGTAAAAAGGGTCAGACTCCATTTGAGGGAGGATTCCTGAGCTCCGCGCGGCAAATGGAGTCTGACCCTTTTTGCTGTTAGAGCGTACCCATCTGGCCGTTCGCGTGCGCTCGCGACTGGCTGCGAACCGGCATAAATTCCCCGGTGCTCCAGGTCCCGGAGGACGCGAGCCCGCCAACTCCGTCAGGACCCCGAAGGTAGCAGAGGTACGTGGTGCCTTTCGTCGCTTCGTCAGGCCTGGAGTATTGCCGCGGGAATCCATGCACTCGTGCAGGAGCCCGCGGCAATTTTGCTAAAAAGGCTGGTTGCTGGTTGCTTGTTGCTGGTTCTAGTACTGGTTGCTTGGGCCTGTGCTGGCCCAGCTCCAGCCCCAGCAACCAGTGCCAGGACTAGCAACGAGCAACCAGCAACCAGCGTGATATCCCTCGCCCGTAAGTATCGCCCCAAGTCCTTCGCGGACGTCGCCGTCCAGACGCACGTGTCCAACACGCTGCGCGGGGCGATTGCACGCGGGCGCGTGGCACACGGGTACCTGTTGTGCGGCCCCCGCGGCACGGGCAAGACCACGCTCGCGCGCGTGCTGGCCATGGCGCTCAATTGCGAAAACCGCGGCGAAAACGGCGAGCCGTGCGGCCAGTGCCAGTCATGTGTGCGCATCTGGTCCGGTTCAGCGAGCCTGGACGTCGTTGAAATAGACGCGGCCTCGAATCGCGGCGTCGATGACGCGCGCGAACTCCGCGAGCGCGCGATGTACGCGCCCAGCGGTGAATCTCGCTGGAAGGTCTACATCATCGACGAAGCCCACATGCTCACTCGTGAGGCATGGAACGCGCTCCTCAAGATCCTCGAGGAGCCGCCGCCGCGCGTCGTGTTCGTGTTCGCTACCACCGAGCCCCAGAAGATCGCACAGTCCGCAGCTCCCATTCTGAGCCGGGTGCAGCGCTTCGACCTCAAGCGAATCTCGGGCTCCGAAATCCGATCGCGACTGACCTCGGTCCTTGCATCGGAGAAGGTTGACGCCGATCCCGATGCGCTGGCGATGATCGGCCGAGCCGCCGACGGCTCCATGCGCGACGCGCTCAGCCTGACGGACCAGGTGCTCGCCTTCCACGACGGCCGTCTTACCACCGAAGCGGTTCGCGATGCGCTGGGGCTCGTCGCAGAAGAAGAGCAGATCGCGGTGCTCGACATCGTCGCGGAACATCGGGCCGGCGAGGTGTTCGCAGCCGTCGCCCGACTGGTCGACCAGGGTGTCGACCTTGGCCTGTTCCTCAGTGGTTTTGGCGACATGGTGCGCGGCCAGCTCGCCGCGGAACTGGGCGGTGAGACGGGCGACCTTTCCGAGCGCACCCGCGCCGCGCTCGTCGAGCGAAAAGGTCGCGTGCCGGCCGGCGACCTGCTCCGCATGCTCTCCGCGTTAGGCGAGCTGGAACCGCCGTTCCGACGGAGCACGCAGCAGCAGCTGCTGCTGGAAACGGCGCTCGTGCGTTTTGCGCTGCTCGACCGGACGGTCGCCATCGAAGACGTCCTGAAGGGCATCAGCGGCGACTCCAACGCGTCACCTGGAGGCGCACCGAGTCGGCCGCAGCCTCCGCCAGGGCGGTCGGCAATGGGCGCTTCGAGCTTGAGGAGCGCTGAGACGCCTGCCACCGTAGCGCGGATCACGGAACCGGCGACGGCGTCACCCCCGCCACCCCAGCCAGCCCGCGCCTCTTCGCCGGCGCGGAGCGCCGCGCCAGCCCCGGGCGTCGCGATGGAATCGTCAGGCACGAGGCCGACGGCGCGGCCAATGGCCAGTTCCGGGCCTCAGTCGCACGTGACGGCGTCGGACCTGAACGCGGTCGCGGGAGCGTGGGACGACATCGTCGCCGGCGTTCGCCGGGAGAGGCCATTCATCGCAACCCTGCTCGAGCAGGCGCTCCCGATCAGCACGACTGGCAGCGGCGTTCTCGTCCTGCAGGTCGATGCGCCTTCGGTGCAGGAAGGACTCTCCGCGAAGTCCACGGAGACGGTGGCCCTGATGAGCGGGTGGCTGAGCGGCCTGCAGAAGATTCAGGTTCGCCTGGCGGGAGACGCGGTCGCGGCGCCAGCGCCGCGGATGACGGTGCAGATGGTGCGATCCGACACGCTCGCCTCGCTTCGCAAGCGAGATCCCGTGCTGAGCGCCGCCATCGATATTCTGGACCTCGATCTCGTGGACTAACGCGCTTGCCGCAGCGCGACGACGTTACCTAACTTGCGGCCGCGGAACGATTTCCCAACGAGACTATGGCGGACTTCTTCAAGATTCTTCAGCAGGCGCAGCAGATGCAGGGCAAGCTCCAGCAGATGCAGGAGGAGCTGGCGCATCGCGTCGTCAACGGATCGGCAGGCGGAGGGCTCGTCTCCGTCGAGGCGGACGGTCGCGGACAGGTCAAGAAGATCAAGATTGATCCTTCGCTGGCCGGACAATCGGACGTCGAGATGCTCGAGGACCTGATCGTCGTCGCCGTCAACGACGCGCAGAAGAGGGCGACCGAGTTGGCGCAGGAGGAAATGGGGAAGTTGACCGGAGGCATGAACCTCCCGTTCAAGCTCCCCATCTGAAGGCGCCCATTCTGCCTTCCGCCATCCGCCATCCGCCATCGGATCGTTGATGTCCGCGATCGACGACCTGGCCTCAGAGCTTGCAAAGCTGCCCGGTATTGGCAAGAAGACAGCCCTGAGGCTGACCTACCACCTCCTGAAGCAGCCGCCCGACCGGAGCCTCCGGCTGGCGCACGCGCTCGAGGTGCTGGCGGAGCGGGTTCACCCGTGCCCCCGGTGCCACAACCTCACGGAGGCGGAACTGTGTGGCATCTGCACTGATCTCCGTCGTGACGCGAGTGTTATCTGCGCGGTAGAGGAAGCGTCTGATATCGGTGCCATTGAGCGGTCGGGCGAATACCGCGGGGTCTACCACGTCCTTGGGGGTCGTCTGTCGCCGCTTGATGGGGTGGGGGCATCCGACCTGGCCATCGATGACCTGGTTGGGCGGGTGGCTGAGGGAGGCGTCCGGGAAGTAATCCTGGCCACCAATCCCAGCATCGAAGGGGAAGCGACAGCGTTGTACGTGCAGCAATCACTGGCTCCACATCAGGTTCGAGTGACGCGGATTGCCCGTGGGCTCCCGGTGGGTGGTGACCTGGAGTACGCGGACGGCGTGACCATCGCCCAGGCGCTGGTGGCGCGGCGCGACATGACGTAGGGCGGACGTTTGGCGTGCACCCGAAAGGAATGCTGATCACCACAACAACCAGCTGGACCCTGACACCCGAGGACGAACACGCCCTGCGGCGAGGCATGGAGCGCCTGCTGCAGGAGAGCGGTGCGCATTGTGCCATGCTGGTTGATCGCGGCGGGCAGCTGCTCGTGCTTGCTGGCGCACAACCCGGGTTCGATGCCACGACCTTCGCCACGCTGACCGCGGCCGACTTCAGTGCCAACGACCAGCTGGCGCGCCTCCTTGGCGAAACGGACTTCTCCAGCCTGTTCCACCAGGGCGATCGGGAGTCCATGCTCGTCGCGGATGTCGCCCGTCGGGCGATCCTCGTGGTCCTCTTCGACTCACGCACTACGCTCGGACTCGTCAGGCTCCGTGCCCGGCCGACGATTGACGAACTCTCACGCATCGTGGACGCCATGTCGGCGCGCGACGCACAATCCGGCGCGATCCGCGCCATTCTAGCGGGCGCCGACGACGAGATCGATCGGCTCTTCTCGTAGAAGGAACGCGCTGATGTCGATGATCAACTACGCGTCACGAGAGATCAACTGCAAACTGGTGTACTACGGTCCCGGACTTGGGGGCAAGACCACCAACCTCGAACACGTGTACAAGAAGGTCTCGCCGAGCACGCGCGGGAAGCTGATTTCACTGGCTACCGAAACGGAACGCACGCTCTTCTTCGACTTCCTGCCGGTGGATCTCGGCACCATACGCGGGTTCAAGACACGGTTTCACTTGTACACCGTGCCGGGTCAGGTGTACTACAACGCAAGCCGGAAACTCATCCTGAAGGGTGTGGACGGCGTTGTTTTCGTGGCCGACTCGCAGATCGACCGCATGGAGGCCAACCAGGAGTCGATGCAGAACCTGTACGACAACATGGCCGAGTACGGCTATGACCTGACGAAAATGCCTTTTGTGATCCAATACAACAAAAGGGACCTGCCGACGGCGGCGCCGATCACAGAGCTTCAGGCTGCGCTGAATCCAGGTTGGGAAGTATCGGATTCCGACAAGCAGCGACTTTCACCCGACCCATATCACGCGGGCGAATACCTCACCTCACAGCTTGCGTCGGGAGAGTGGATCGAGCGGGCGACACATTTCGAAGCGGTGGCGGTGACGGGCGAAGGTGTATTCGATACCTTGAAGGCAATCTCGAAACTGGTTCTGAAGACGCTTAGCTGAGGTGCGAACACGGGTGATGAATCTCCCGAACGCGATCACGATGGGACGCATCGCGGCGACTCCGCTGATCGCGACGCTGGTGATCAATTCGGCGTGGATGCCACGCGCCTCCGCGTGGGTGCTGTTCGTGGTCGCTGCCTCGACGGACTATGTGGACGGCAAGCTGGCCCGCGATCGGAACCTGGTCACGAACCTCGGCAAGCTGCTGGACCCCCTGGCCGACAAGCTCCTGCTGGTGGCGACACTGGTGCCGATGTATTGGCTCATGCGCGACTCGCTCTTTGCTTCGCTCCCGCAATCAGACGCGTGGGCGGCCGGCGAAACCGTTGGCGCGATCGTGGCGTCGCACGGAGAGCACCGGCTGCTTTACCCCTTCGTGACTCCCCTTGGCCTTGTTGGACTGCCGCTGTGGATTCTCGCTGTCGTCGTGCTTCGCGAGCTGCTCATGACGGTTTTTCGCCAGCTGGCCGCCAGGCGTGGAGTGGTGATTGCCGCGATGGGCCCAGCCAAGTGGAAGACGACGTTCCAGATGATCTGGGTCGGCGCGGCGTTCTTCTGGTTCTTTGCGTCTACGGCGGCGATGGAGCACGGCTGGCGCGGGCAGGCCTGGAACGCGTTCGCGCTCTTCAATGGAATCGTTGGCACCCTTTCCATGGTGGGGGCGATTGCGCTGACCCTGTATTCAATGTGGCTCTATGTCCGTCAGTACGGGCCGATGATGCGGCAGCCGGCCCTGGCCTCAGGGGCCGAGCGGCGCACGCATCCGGGCTGACCACCGCCGGCCGCCGCCGGTGAGCGCATGATCGTCGAGATTGTCACCATCGGCGACGAGCTCCTGCTCGGCGAAACCATCGACATCAACGCCGTCTGGCTCGCGCGGGAACTGGGCGCAGTCGGCATCTCTGTCGTTAGGCGCACGACGGTTGGCGACGGCGCGGTGGCCATTGCGTCTGCCGTCCGCGAAGCGCTCGACCGAACCGGCGCGGTCATCACCACCGGAGGACTCGGGCCAACCTCCGACGACCGGACGCGGCCAGCCATCGCCGCGCTGTTCGGCAGGGAGCTTCGTCACGACGACGCCATCTGGCAGGGACTGCGCGCGATCTGGCGCGAGCGCGGCCGCCCGGGCGAACCACCCGAATCCAACCGGCAGCAGGCCCAGGTTCCCGAAGGTGCGACGGTGCTTCCCAATCGCCATGGCACGGCCCCAGGTCTGCTGCTTGAAGACGAAGACAGGCGCTGGGTCGCGATGCTCCCTGGAGTGCCGCGCGAAATGCGTGGCCTGATGGCTGACGAACTTCTCCCGCGCCTGCGCTCCCGCACCGCTGATGACCGGCGGGTTATCAGGTCGCTGACGCTGCGCACCACGGGCATCGCAGAGTCGCAGCTCCCGGATTTGCTCGGTGAACATGCCGACGGCATCGGCAGTGTCTCGCTCGCGTATCTCCCAGGCCAGGAGGGCGTCGATCTTCGACTCACCGTTCGCGACGCCCGTCCGGACGACGCCGACCGCACGCTGAACGAGGCGGCGGACAAGGTGCGTCATCGACTCGGCAAACATTGGTACGCGGACGGCCCAACCGACCTGGCCGATGTGGTGATCAGCGCGTGCCGGTCAGCCGGCTATCACATCGCCGTCGCGGAGAGCTGCACGGGCGGTCTTCTGGCGGCGCGACTGACGTCGGTCAGTGGGGCAAGCCATGCGTTCCTGGGCGGTGTAATCGCCTACGACAACGCGGTGAAGGTCGAGCAGCTTGGCGTGAACGGGGATGTCCTGAAACGCCTCGGCGCGGTGAGCGAAGAGGTAGCGCGAGAAATGGCCGCAGGTGTCCGGAAACTGCTTCACTGCGAGGTGGGGGTCGGCATTACCGGAGTCGCCGGCCCGGACGGAGGAACTGCCGAGAAGCCGGTGGGAACGGTCTGGATCGCGGTAGACCTCCAGGCCCAAGTCCTGGTGCACGGAGGCCGGTTCATAGGTGATCGAGCCGAGATACGATTCAGGGCGACCCAGGCCGCGCTCAACATGATCCGCAAGGAACTGGCCTCGACGGACTGACGGCCCCGCTGCGCGTTGCGGCTCGGCAC
>DATMBT010000605.1:0-7246 GCA_035559475.1 Gemmatimonadaceae bacterium | reverse complement strand
ATCTTCACCAACACGCCGGACGAACATTTCATCATCGATCGCCTTCCCGACGCGCCCGAGGTCCTGGTCGTCTCGGCCTGTTCGGGTCATGGATTCAAGTTCTGCAGCGTCGTCGGCGAAATCGTCGCCGACCTGGTAAGTGACGGGCAAACCCGGCACGACCTGTCGCTCTTCGGTTTGGATCGATTTTCCGCGCACTAGCCCCGGGGAGCGTCAAAACCAAGCGTTTTGCGAGCGATGGCCGTTAGAGAGTTGGTCAGTCGCAGCAACAATCCCTTTGGAGGTCGTTTGTCTCGCAAGTTCAAGCGGCGCAGCGTCTTGGCGCTGATTCTGATTGCAGGTTCGGTAGTCGTTTCCTGCACGAAGGATGCGGGTGGCGAACCGCCTCCCGGTGCCGGAGCCAACGCCGGCCGCGCGGGCGGTCGTGGGACCACTGCGGATCGTCCTACTCCCGTCGAGATCGAGCTCGTGAAGCGCGGATCGGTATCGCGGAACTCCGTCATCGCCGGGATGCTCGAACCCATCCGCACCGTAGGGGTCAACGCGCAGCTCTCGGGCATCCTCCTTTCGCTCAAGGCGGAAGAAGGGCATCGCGTCCGGCAGGGTGACGTGCTGGCCGAAATCGACGCGCGTGAGCTCGAAGCGCAGGCCCGCAGCGCGGCGGCCAACCTGAAGTTCGCCCAGTCTACGCTCGAGCGCTCCGAGCTGATGTTCAAGCAGCAGGTCATCACGATCTCTGAACTGGAACGCGACCGCGCCGCGCTGGAGGCAGCCAAGGCGAGCAACGAGCAGCTGCAGACCCGGCTCGGCTACGCGCGTGTCGTCGCGCCCATCTCCGGCATCATCACCGAGAAGCGCATCGAGGCCGGGGACATCGTCTCCTCGTCGACCCGCCTCTTCACCGTCGCCGATGTAAGCACGCTGGTCACGCGCATCCAGGTCTCCGAGCTGGAAATCACCACCCTCAAGGCCGGTGACGTGGTACCGCTCACGGTTGACGCGTTAGGCAGCCAGAAGGTCGAGGGGCGCATCCGCCGGATCTTCCCGACCGCCGACAGCGCCACGCGACTGATTCCGGTGGAGGTGGCGCTGACGGGCAGCCAGCTCAACCAGCTGCGACCGGGATACACGGTGCGCGCCACGCTCTCGCTGGACCGTCGCGACGGCGCGCTGCTCGTGCCTTCCCGGGCGGTCTCCGGTCCCGCCGGTGCTCGAGCGGTCTACATCGTGAAGGGCGGTCAGGTCGAACGGCGCGCGGTGAACGTGGGCAGCGACATGGCCGGACTCTCCGAAATCCTCGACGGCGTCAGCGAGGGCGATTCAGTGATCGTGTCCGGCACGTCGATGATTCGCGAGGGCGCCAAGGCGAAAGTCGTCGACCCGCTCAGCGACCAGATACCGGTTGGCAAACCAGTCGATTCTACAGCCACCGCAGGAAAACGCGGTGGTCGGCAAGGGAGGGGGGCGTAGTGAAGGAGAAACGACGCGGTATCGCCAGCTGGTCGATCAGTCGGCCCATCGGGACGATCATGATCACGAGCACCTTGCTGGTGCTCGGCATGGTCTATGTCGGGCGTATCCCGGTGGACCTGCTGCCGCGCATCGTGTACCCCCAGGTTCGCGTCAACGTCAGTAATCCCGGCGTCGAGCCGGCCGTTCTCGAGGAAACCGTTGCCAAGCCGCTCGAGGCAGCCTTGGCAACGACTGAAGGATTAACGCGCATGGCAGCCGACGTTTCCACAGGAAACGTCGGCATCACATTGGATTTCAAGTACGGGACCGACGTCGATTTTGCGCTCCAGGATGCCGCGAAGAACGTCGAGCGCATCCGTGGACGCCTGCCGGAGGAAGCGGATCCGCCGAACATCAACAAGTCGGACCCGTCACAGCAGCAGATCTACCAGGTCGCGTTCTCGTCAGGCACGAGAAACCAGATCGCCTTGCGGCAGTGGGTTGACCAGCGACTGCGTCCCCAGTTGCTGTCGGTACCAGGCGTGGCTGCCATCGAGATCTTCGGTGGCCTCGTGCGCGAGATCCAGGTCGAGCTCGACCCCGATCGCCTGCGTGGTTTCGGGCTTTCGGTGTCGCAGGTCATCAGCGCGTTGCGGAACGAAAACCAGGACATGGCCGCCGGCCGCATCGTGACCGTCGATCGCGAAATGGTCGGCACCACGGCCGGCAAGTTTCACTCGATTGAGGACATTCGCGGCGTCCTGCTGACCGCGCCCAGCGGGGCGCGCGTGCCACTCAGCGACGTCGCGTCGGTTCGCGACACGAGCCAGGAGCAGCGGAGCTGGGCGCGCCTCAACGGCATTCCCGCAGTTCGCATCGGCATCCAGAAGCAGCCAGAGGCCAACACGGTCGAAGTCGTGCGCGGTGTCGAGGCACGGCTGCAGACGCTGCACGAGAGCGGATACATCCCGGCCGATATCAGGAACGAGGTCACCTACGACCAGTCGGGGTTCATCAGCGAAGCGCTGCAGTCCGTCCGTGACGCCGCGATCGTCGGCGCGTTGCTGGCGATGCTGGTGGTGGTCGTCTTCCTGCGTTCGTTCCGCAAGACGTTTATCATCGGCGTGTCGATCCCGCTGGCCATCCTCGCGACATTCGTGATGATGGGCATGGGGGACCTGACGCTCAACATCATGTCGCTGGGCGGTCTGGCGTTAGGCACCGGGTTGCTGCTGGACAACGCAATCGTGATGCTGGAGAACATCTATCGGCGGCGCGAAACGGACGGGCTGGACGCTGAAGAAGCGGCGCACGTCGGCGCGGCCGAGGTCACGAGCCCGGTCATCGCGTCGACGACGACGAACCTGGCCTCGGTCGCGCCGTTCCTCCTCATCACCGGCCTCTCGGCGCTCATCTTCCGTGAACTGATCCTGACGATCTCGTTCGCGATCCTGGCGTCGTTGCCGCTCGCGCTGACGCTGATCCCGATGCTCGCGGCGCAGTTAGGCAAGGTGCGGTTCAGCAGCGGGCTCGATCGGTTCCCGCCGCTGGTGGCCTTCGACCGCGGCTTCAACCGCATGATCAATGGATACCGCGGTCTGGGGACGCGCGTGGTGAAGGCTCGCTGGCTCGTCCTCGCCGGCGTCGCGGGGCTCGGCGTGTGGGCGTACCTCGAATCGCGGACGTTCCCGACGGAGTTCCTGCCGCAGGTCGACGACGGCACCGTCACCGCCAATCTCCGTATGCCGCCCGGCAGTACGCCTGCGCAGGCGAACCGCCTCGCGCACGAAGTCGAGCGGATGATCAGCGAGATGCCGGCAGTGCACAGCGTGTTCACGAACGCGGGCGCTGGTCGCGGCGGCATGGACATCCGCCTGACACCGGCCGGCGAACGCCCGATGACCTCGGACCAGTGGGTGCAGACGCTGCAACGCCGCGCTGACGATGCCGGAATTGCCGGCTCGCGCGTGTTCGTGCGGCCGCCACGCATTCGTGGCCTGCGCACATCCGCGGCCGGCACTGACGTCTCGGTCGCGATTGTTGGCGACCAGCTCGAGCAGCTCGACGAAATCGGACAGGAAGTCGTCAGGCGGCTGCGCGGCCTGCCGGGACTCGAGAACGTCCAGATGCAGGCCGAAGAGCCGCGGCCAATGTTGTCGATCGCCCTCGATCGTGAACGTGCCCGCAACCTCGGCCTCGATGTCGCGGCCGTAGGGCAGACCGTCCGCACGGCACTCGATGGCACGATTGCCACGCAGTACGCCGACGGCAATTTCGAATACGACGTGCGCGTGTTGTTCCCGAAACACAAGTTCGCCAGCGTGACGGACATCGGCGGCACGCTGTTGTTCCCCGGCGGCCGCAACACGTCGCCGGTGTTCCTGCGAGACATCGCGGATGTCAGTCCCGCGGTCACACCGGCCACTATCCGCCGGGAAAACCAGAATCGCCGCATCGAAGTCAGCGGCGATGTCATCACCGCCGTCTCGTCCATCGGGCAGGTCACCGACTCGATCCGCAGCCGCCTGTCGGACCTCACGCTGCCTGACGGCTATGGCCTCATCATTGGTGGCGAGCAGGAGGCCATCGACGACACCAGCAAGCAGATGACGCTGATCATCGTGCTGGCGATGTTCCTCGTGTTCGTCGTGCTGGCGGTGCAATACGAAAGCGTGCTCGATCCGCTCATCATCCTCACAGCGGTACCACTTGGCCTGATCGGCGTGATCGCGATCCTCGGCATCACCAACACGCCGTTCTCGGCGCCGGTCTACCTGGGGATGATCATGTTGGCGGGCATTGTGGTGAACAATTCGATCCTGCTGGTGGAATTCGCCAACGACTTCCGCCGCGAGGGTGGTCACTCAATCGAAGAGTCGGTGGTCGAAGCCGGCGTTGTCCGGATGCGGCCCATCCTCATGACCACGTTCTCGTCGCTCGTCGGCGCGTTACCGCTGGCGTTAGGCCTGGGCCAGGGTGGCGAGTTGATGCGGCCGCTCGCGATCGCGGTGGTCGGCGGCCTGGTGGTGTCCTCGTTCCTCACGCTGTTCGTGGTGCCGAGTTTTTACGTGATCCTGCACCACGCGGGAGATGCGGTGAAGCGGTTTGTGCTCGGCGATCGCGTCGGGCCGGTGCGCGTGGGGGAAGTCGCGGGCGATTAGCCTCGTCAGGCAGCGGTCACACGACCACACATGAGCTCACAGAGCTTGAGCACGTTCGCGTCGGCAAGGGCGTAGTAGACGAACAGGCCGTCTTTCCTCCGCCGTACCATCCCGGTCGCCGACAGCACCTGAAGGTGCCGCGAGAGGTTGGCCTGGTTGAGTCCCGTGTCGGCCTCGAGCTCGCTGACGCACCGCTCGCCATCCCGGAGCGCCTGCAGGATGCCGAGCCGCGCCGGTTCTCCCAGCGCCCGGAAGCGTTCGGCCACGAGGTCCATTGTCCCTGGCGTCATTCGAGCACGTCGCATTTGTCCGTCGTTCCCTGTCCTGGTTGTCAGGCCTCACCCGACTGCACTACATGATTATATAGTAATATACTCATGCATGACACGCCATGCCGCGTGTCACCGTCTCGAGGACTCCTGTATGTCGAACATCACTCGCCTCAATATCGGTGCCGCCGACCGCGCCCTCCGTGCGCTGCTCGGTGCCCTCGCTCTTGCCCTCGTCTTTACCGGCCCGCGCTCCCCCTGGGGATACCTCGGCCTGGTCCTGCTCGGCACTGCCGCGGTGGGCTTCTGCCCGATCTACGCCGCGCTTGGCCTCACCACCCGTGCGAGGAGTGTCTCGTGAAGCAGCAATCAGCAAACCCGCGTTTTCGCGGAACACCAGTCGATCTTGTCGTCGATGTGCGCACGAAGGTCGAGTACTGGATGGGACACCTGCCTGGTGCTGTGTGCCTGCCGGGCGAGCAGCTTCCGGACGCACTCACCAGCCGTCCAGGCATTTCGACCTCGAGCCGGATCCTCGTGTACTGCGCGAGCGGCGGCCGCTCGGCGGCGGCGGCGGAGCAACTGCGCGCGGCTGGTTACACGCGCGTGGTGGACGCAGGCGGCCTCTCCGCCGCCCGGGAACACTTCACGCCTTGAGGAGCGCACCGTGGAAATGACCTTTACACTCGGCCAGGGCGCGCGCGTCGATGGTCACACGGGCCCGTTCACGATCGCCACGGACCAACCGCCGGATGCGTCCGCGCCCACGCCATTCACGCTGTTCCTTGCGTCCATCGGCGCGTGCGCGGCCTTCTACGTGCAGGCGTTCTGTCGAAAACGCGACATCCCTGTCGATGAGGTTCGCGTCAGTCAACGCAGCGAAGTGGGGCTCACTGGCCTGGTCGAGCGCGTGCATATCGCGGTCGAACTTCCACCGGAATTCCCGGCCCGGTATCGCGACGCGGTCATCAGGGCGGCGGACCAGTGCACCGTGAAGAAGCACCTGGAGCACCCGCCGGAAATTGACATCGAAGCGCTCGTTCTCGAGCCGTCGGTGAACGTGTCCTGAGCTTCACTGGGGCAGCCGGAGTTCTTCAGGACGGTGCGAGTGAGCGAGGACCGACGACTAGTTGGTGTGTCGTCGGTGGTGAGTTCGTCACCCACATGGCGGGTCGGGCAACATCCGGGACGCCGATGACCGCGAATCCTGGGCGGATTGATCCGCGGCGATCCGTCCAACTCCGCCGCGATCCGCGAAAAAAACGTCGCGGATCCGCCACTCGGACATAGGCGTGGAGAAGCGGCGGGCGCGTCAGCGACTCAGCGACTGACGCAGCTTCCCGCACAGGATCGCGAGCCACGCCCATCCCACGACCACGCTGATTCAGATCCCAACTACGATCGCGTGCGCGGGAATGCGGCCATCACCACCAGAAGAAGGGTCGTAAATGACAGCTGCGACACCATTCCGAGGACGGCCGAATTCGCGGTGGCGTGGAAAGGGGCGTGCAGCCGATTCCCATAGGTTTCTACGAGCGCACCGTGGGAAGTCGACAGGAAAAACGGCGCGATGAACTTGGCATCGGGAAGGACGGAGCCCAACAATCCGGCGGCAATGGACTGAAGCGAGTGTGGTTTCAGCCGGTTGCGAAGCACGATCGCAGCGATGACGAAAACTGCCAGGAATTTGCCGGCGATGACGAACCACATGGTGGACATCGGGAACAGGTCGTAGTCGCTATGCGGCACGGCATCCATCAGGAGGTGCACAAGAGCCCCTGCTGCAAAAGCCGTGCTGACTCGAGTGAACGTACGGCGAGCGACGTGATCGCTCGCCAGGCCGATGACGATGCCAGCCGCCAGGTGCGCCGATGCAATCATTCCGGCGCGATGCGACCACCCGGTCGCATGCCACGCGCGACTCCGATCCCGAAGAGGGCGCCTATGCCCGCAAGCGCGCAGCTGACAACCGGCGTGATGGGCGTGTCCAGGTTGAGCACAGCGAATGGAATCGCGACAGCGAAGCCAACGCAGCCACCAACGAGCGCACCACGCCAGTCAGCGGTCGGAAGCCACCTGATGGCTTTCAACAGCGCGGTACCAGCGGCAACGCCGGCCATCCCTCCGATCCCCGCACCGATAAAGAGTCCCGTTCGACCCGCGCCGCCGCCGAGGATCGAACCGACTACAGCACCGAATCCGGCGGTGAGCCAGGTGACGATGAGAATGCGGAACGCAGGCATGCGCTGAGAGCCGTTCTACCAGCCGACCGGCTTCCCGGCATTCTGGCGATCGAGCCAGACCTTCAGCGGCTGGAAGTACTCCAGGATCGCGGTCGCATCGAGTCCCTTCTCGCCCGTGAAG
>DATMBT010000604.1:0-3578 GCA_035559475.1 Gemmatimonadaceae bacterium | reverse complement strand
CCGAAGAACGCACGGCGCTCGACGCGTATTTCGAGTCGGAGGTTTTCCCGGTCCTTACGCCGCTGGCTGTCGATCCGGGTCATCCATTCCCGTACATCTCGAACCTGTCGCTATCGCTGGCGGTGCAGGTTCGCGACGAGGGCCGCAACGGTGAGCACTTCGCGCGCGTGAAGGTGCCGAAGAGCCTGCCGAGGTTCATCCCGATCAAGCGACCCAACCACTTCGTGTCGCTGGAAGACCTCATCGGGGCGCACCTGGACAAGCTGTTCCCGGGCATGAGTGTCCTCGGATGGTACATCTTCCGCATAACGCGGCACTCGGACCTCGACGTGCCGGCGGCCGACGAGTCAGAAGATCTCCTCGCCACCATCGAAGAGCAGATTTTCCAGCGTCGTTTCGGTGAAGTGGTGCGCCTGGAGGTGGAGAAGGGAACGCCGGAGACCATCCAGGCGCTGCTGCTCGACGAGTTGCGAGACTCGTCCGACCCCAGCATCCTGCCGCTGACGTTGCGAGACGTTTGCGACATCGACCCGTGGCTGGAGCAGGGGGACCTGATGTCACTGGCTTCGCTCGAGATCCCGGAGCTGCGCGACCCGCCCTTCGGCCCGGTGACTCCCCCCGAGGTGCGGGAGCCGGATCGGTCCATCTTCGACATCATTCGCGAGCGCGACCTGCTCGTGCATCACCCGTTCGAGTCATTTGGCACGACGGTCGAGCATTTCTTCGACACGGCGGCTGAAGATCCGAATGTGCTGGCGATCAAGCTGACGCTGTACCGCACGTCGGGCGACACGGCCATCGTTCGCGCCCTGACTGAGGCCGTGCAGCGCGGCAAGCAGGTCGCGGTCCTCGTCGAACTGCAGGCGCGCTTCGACGAGATCAACAACCTCAACTGGGCGCGAACGCTGGAGAGCTACGGCGTTCACGTGGCGTACGGATTGCCCGGCCTGAAGACACACGCAAAGACTGCGCTGGTAGTTCGTCGTGAGGCCGACGGGATCCGCCGGTACGTGCATATCGGGACGGGCAACTACAACTCGCGCACGGCACGCTTGTACACGGACTTCGGCATTCTGACGTGCCATCCCGAGATTGGCGCAGACGTCAGCGAGGTCTTCAACCTGCTGACCGGTTTTTCAAGGCAGCGTGACTATCGGCAGCTGATTGTCGCGCCGGCGACCCTGAAACCCCGATTCCTCGACCTGATCCACCGCGAAGCAGATCACGCTCGTGCGGGACGGCCGGCGCGCATTATGGCGAAAATGAATGCGCTGCAATCGCCAGAGATTATCAACGCTCTTTACGACGCGTCGAACGCCGGAGTGGAGATCGACCTTGTGGTTCGCGGCATCTGCTGCCTGCGGCCTGGTGTACCCGGGCTGAGCGAGCGGATCCGCGTCGTGAGCGTCATTGGCCGGTTCCTCGAACACTCGCGCTTGTACTATTTCCTGAACGGAGGCGACGAGGAGTATTTCATCGGTTCGGCCGATTGGATGCCGCGCAACCTCGAACGTCGGGTAGAAGTCGTGGTTCCCATCGTGGACCGGGCACTGCACCACCGGCTGGCGTCACTGATGCGCGTCTACCTCTCCGACGGCCGACAGGGCTGGGACCTGCAACCCGACGGTTCGTACGTACAGCGTACGCCGCTGTCGCCCGACGATGTGGGTTCTCACCAGCTCCTCATGCGCGACCCCTGGGGACTCGACCGCTCAGAGTCTCGCTACCTGACCCAGGAGTTCCGCACTGCGGCCCTCGCACCGGCTCCCGAACCGCATCAGCATCACGTCAGCCTGGGGAATGGGCGGAAGCGGAAAGTCAGGCGGAACGGGCATTAGGACAGGACCAGGAACCCGTCACGAAGTCTTAGAAACCTGGACTGGAAGGTCTAGTCGTCCCCGTTCGTCTGCTCGTAGACCGAACCATCGGGTGCGACGAGTTCAATCGAACGCTTGCAGACCGTTTCGAGCAGGCCAAACTTCCGCGTCGCACCCCAGACTTCCAGGCGAAGTGAGGTCGCCTTGGTGTGTGGGAAGAGCATCACGCGCACGGCGCGAGCAAGCCACCGCACCTTTACGTGCTTCACCGCGCCGGCGTGCCCGCGATCGAGGCCATCGGCCAGGCGCAGGATCGCCGCCAGACGACGAATCTGCCTGCGCGTTGCCTGGTCGAGTTGCGCGTATTCGCGGTGCCGGCGCTTGGGCTCCGCACCACGATGGTACCGCGCTACGTGTGCGATGAGGACCTTCTGCTCCGGCGAGACGCCGAGCAGCTCGGCGTGCGAGATGAGGTGGAAAGAGTGCTTGTGGTGCTTCGCGTGTCCGATGTGATATCCCACGTCGTGCAGCAACGCCGCGTCGGAAAGGATCTCGCGGTCGGCAGGTTCGCACCCGATCCGGCGGCCCACAGCATCGAAGAGCTGAAGGGCGAGTTTCTGCACCTGCTCCGCATGCGGTTGTTCAAAATGGCAACGCTCTGCGAACAGGCGAATGCTGCGTTCCCGGGCATCGCCCGGGTCCGCGGGCGCGGGGCTCACCCGCGCGCTCTCGAGTAGCAGCCCCTCGCGGATTCCATAACCCGAGACGGTCACGTCGCGTGCTTCAATCCGCGCCATGACCTCAGCCCCCACGGCGAGTCCCGCCAGGATGATGTCCGCGCGTCCCGGGTTCAGCCCCGGAATGGCTGAACGTTCCGTGCGCGACGAGGCGAGCAGCATGTCGAGCGTGTGCTCAATCTCTTCGCGCTGCACCTGCGTGCCGTGCACGCGACCGTCGAAGGGCATCCCTCGCGCGGCCAGGTGCATTGCGCCGAGGTTGGTGAACGTGCCGCCGCTTCCGATGAGCAGCGCACCGCGCCAGTCTCGAACCGGAAGCACGCGTCGGATCCCGTCACGCACCGTCGCGCGAAGTTTGCGCAGCTGCTTCGGCTTCGGGCGGTCGCCCAGGAACTCCTCGGTCAGCCTCAGCGCGCCAAACGGGAAGGACTCGAGTCGTTCCACGAGACCGTCGGCGCTCATGGCGAGTTCCAGCGAGCCGCCACCGATGTCCATCACCACCGCTCGCTTGACGCCGAGGTCAAAGTGCGCCAGGGCGGAGCGAAAAGAGAGCCGGGCTTCGTCCTCGCCGGTCAGCAGCCGGACCTTGAGTCCGGTCTCCTCACGAACGAGGTCGAGAAAATCGCGCCGGTTTTCCGCTTCGCGGACAGCACTGGTGGCCACGACGTGAATGCGCACGGCGCCAAGCTGTCGGGCCAGCGTCGTCATGCGTTGCACGGCCTCGAGCGCGTAGCGCATCGACCCCGCACTCAGGCGGCCGGTGCGCGAAAGGCCGGCGCCCAGCCGCGGTGCCGCCTTCATTTCGTCGATGATGCGGATGCTGCCGGCGGTGCTGACGTCGGCGACGATCTGGCGGATCGAGTTGGAGCCGATGTCGATGGCAGCGATGCGAACGCCTTCCGCCGGCCGCGGGATTTTCGCTGCGAGGTCGAGAACGCGGACCCGCGGGGCGGTCATCCTTTCCGTTCGCCGTCTGATTCAGGACGCTGCTGCATTTCCGAACGATGCTTGATTTGCTTCCCTT
>DATMBT010000603.1:0-2295 GCA_035559475.1 Gemmatimonadaceae bacterium | reverse complement strand
CGAGCTGCCACTGTCTTCCCGTGGCCTGCGCACCAAGGCTTCCGGCACCGAGCGGCAGCGCGAGAACCATCATGAGCGACGCGCGGTGTTGCATTACTCCTCCCAGTGAACCGATCTCACAGGACTTCACCCAGGAAGGTTCAACGACTTCATCTCTGACACCTCCGGTTCCCACGCGGTTCCGCGCGTTAACAGCTTCGCGGGATTCCTGGGTGGCAACGTTGTCGGCTGAATCCCGCTGCTTTTTTGATACACGGAATTACGCAGTATGAAAGCGAATCACCTCGGACTAAAAAGTGTTGCTTAACTCCTGTATCCCTGGTCCACGACACTCGTACTGAGCCTTCCGCGTGGATTCGCCAATTCCGCGAGGTTCCGCGTGTTACAACTTCGCGGGATTCCGGTTTGCGGCACGTCGACAGAATCCCGCTGCTTTTCTGTTACGCGGAACTACGGGAACGAACGCGGTTTACCGCGGTCGAATTGTTGGTTGAGACAGCTCACTATTCGCCACTGAACGTGTAACACCACGCCTCTCCCTCGAGCACGCTTTCACCACCATCGCGTCGTATGACGATCCGGAGTTGGCACACCGGTTTCGTCGCATGCACGCTGAGCACTTCGGCTTCGGCGGTGATCGTGTCCCCGATGTAGACCGGCGCCGTGAACTTCCAGTTCTGGCTCAGGAAGACCGTGCCCGGACCCGGCATGTCCATCGCCACGAGTGCGTGCAGGATTCCGGTCGTCAGCCCGCCCTGTGCGACAAGCCTTCCAAACTTCGTGCGCGAGGCGAACGCTTCGTCGAAGTGCAACGGGTTGTAATCACCGGTCATCTCCGCGTACGCGCGCACATGCTCAGCGGTCACGGTCATGGTGCGCGCTGCCTTCTGGCCGACACTGACGGGCATGGGGTACGGGTTACAAGGTTCTGTCGCCGGCAGGATCATCCCGTTTCAGGGCGAGCTCGAGGAAGACGGTACCCGGCACAGGACTGAATCGATACGGGTCGATCGTGACGAATCCAAGCGTCTTGTACAGATCCTGCGCGCGTCCCATCTGCGGCAACGTGTCCAGTCTCATGCGCTCATAACCCGAACTTCTCGCGAACTCTATGGCCGCCTCGGCGAGCGTTCGGCCCAATCCGGCACCGCGACCGGACGGGCGAACATACAGTCGCTTCATTTCCGCGGTGACAGCGTCGAGTCCCCGTACGCCGACGCACCCGATCACATCGTTGTCCTTCCGCGCCAGCAGGAGGGTTCCCGACGGAGGCGCGTACGGGCCGGGCAGGTTGCGCAGCTCTTCGTCGAACCCCTGGTACTCGAGGTTCACGCCGAGTGAGTCAGCGTACTCCTGGAAGAGCACGCGGATCGAAGCGACGTCCGACGGTGAAGCGGCGGGTTCAAGACGGATCACGGTGCCTAACCACGTCCGAGTGCGAGTAGCGTCTCCGTCGGTTCCTGCAGTACCAGCGATGTGGCCTTGGTGGTCGTGAACAGCCCGACGATGGGGAGCAGGACGCGGTCGCGCAACGTTCGCCCAACCGGGTGGGTGACTTCCGCCAGCTTGCCGAGTCGCGATGATGCTTCGGCCACGCGGCGCACGGCCGGCTGACGGCGTCGTTCATACGCTTCGAGACCATCTGGCAGCGTTGAGCACCGACGGAGTTCAAACTGCAGGACTGCCGCATCGACCAGTGCGCTGTTTGCGCCCTGGCCGAGGTTCGGCGCCATGGCGTGTGCGGCATCGCCAAGCAGCACGAGGCGTCCATCGGACCAGCGCTCGCAATCCACGCGAATCACTTCGTTCTGCAGCAGTTCATCGAATGATGTAAGGCTGGCGAGGATGCGCGAGGACGCGGGATACGCGCCCGCCCACGCGCTGCGAAAAGCCTCGAGGTCGCGGGCGTCGAGCGCCGCACGGCACTCCGGTGTGCCGCACGAAGCAAATGCGTATGTGCCGCCGTCCACGGGAAAGGCGCCGAAGAGGCCGGCCGCGGTCCAGGCTTCGGTCCCCGTGGCAACGTCGCTACTGAGCAGCATGCGCACGTACCGGAGACCGGTTCTCCGGACGCGGGCGCCGAAGGCACCACCATCGCGGACGCGGGAGTGAACGCCATCGGCGCCGACGACGAGGTCCGCGCGTTCCGTGGTCTCGCCGGCGCCATCCCTGAGTGTGACCTCGCCTGACGGCGTGGCGCGCGTGACCTCGACGCCGAACCGGCACTCGATGCCAGGCTCCTTCGCGACCGCGTCGAGCAGCATGCCCTGGAGCGTGGACCGGCGGAGCATCACC
>DATMBT010000602.1:0-4617 GCA_035559475.1 Gemmatimonadaceae bacterium | reverse complement strand
CGATGCGTGAGGCGGCGATGGTTCTTGTGGTAGTGCTCCGTGTACCGCGTCGTCGCCTGTTCACGCGTCAGGTTCTTCGCGTACCAGTCCGCCACGACGGCAAGCGTGCTCTCGTTCCACTCAGAGGCCGGCATCGTGCCGTCTTCGTAGCGCAGGACCAACTCCCACTGCCAGGACTTGTGCTCTGCGGTAAACGTCCGTGGATCCGTCATCATTCCCTCGTATCGCCGTCGTCGCGAAAAAAACGTTGCGAGCAGTCCCGTCGTGAGCGTATGAAGATAGCAGCGGGAGGCGGCGAGTGCCTTAGCGCTCGGCGCTGAGATCGGCCGTAAGGTGCACCGGCGTGGCCAGGCCACAGCTGCTGTACAGGATGCTGACTCCTCCGTAGGTCCACGTCTGGTAGCCGGAATGGCGAACCTCGACCGCGTAGGTACCGGCCGGCAACTGGTCCTCACTGAGCGAGATCGATGTCACCGTCGGTGGCACTGATTCATACGTCACTGAGTCGGCCCAGGCGCTCCCTCGAACGACCAGCGTCGAGCCGGAGACGAGCGATCGCCCGGTTACTCCGTCGCGCACCGTAACGACAAACGTCCCGTAGGACGACCCTGCGAACACGCCGGTGGCGACGTGGAAGCAATCGATCGTGCAGCCGGCCACAAACGGCAGAGCCACGGCGATAACAGTTCGGTACCACATCCTGCATGGAATTCCTGCACGGATTGTGGGCGAGTCAATCCCTGCGATACCGGTCTCGACGCGACCAAGGCTGCATAGCGCCTCATCTGTTGCCCCAGTCAGGCTCGGCGCTACCTGGTTCCCGCCTGCCGTGCAGCAAGGATTGGCGAAATGCGCACGCGTGCACGGTGCGCCACCGCATCAATCGTTATGCCTGTGATCTCGAACGGAAACGCCACGCCGTCCACGCCTTTCGCCCGCGAGTGCTCACCCGGCCGGAACGTGGTTCGCGTTATGCCGAACGCGTCGCTCGGCGTCCCGCGATTGCCCCCTTGAGGCTCCGTGCGCAACAGCGTCGAGTCGTCGTCGGCCTCGATGAGGCTCACCCGATACGGTGATTGCAACGACGAGGGAAACACCGGAAGGTCCTCCGCCACGTGGACGATCAACACGCCGTTCGCCGGAAGCTTCGAGTCACCTGGCGCAGTCTCTCGATATTCAACGAGCAAATACTCGCGCGGCGTGATTGGCACGAGGAGCACGGACCCGCCGCGTCCGAGTGGATTCAGGTCGTAGGTGGCGTCACGCGTCGGGTCCACCACGGTTGGGGTGACCCAACCCATCGCCGAGCGTGCCCACGCACCGAACGTGTTGAACCGGTAATCCAGCGTGGGGGCCCCAGCACCGCATCCCCATGCGCCACCGGCCATGAGTTCCCAGCAGCCGAGGACCCAGCGGCGCGTCGTCCAGGCTTCGATCCCGCTCGTGACCACGTGATACAGGTCGGGCAGCCCGAAGAGCACGTGCCCCAGTTCATGCGCCAGCACGTGTGCGCCCACGTTAGGCCCGCCGCACCCCGTCGCCGACAGGAGCGTAAAACCGGCCACCTCGATGTCCCCCCCGTTCTTCCCCGCGTCGTTTGTGTGGTAACGATTGCCGACTGGAAGGCGGGTGAGCGCGAACGGATGTGGACCGCGACCGGTTCCGCTATCGCAGTAGCGGTTCTTCTCGGAGTTGAAGATCGCGATACCTCCATCCACGACGCCGTCATCATCACCGCTGTTCGGGAACCCGTCAGGTCCGTCGTTATCGTACAGCCCGAAGTCCACCTCGCCGTTCACCAGGCGGATCGCATCCGTGATGTAACGCGTCAGGCCACTCGGCGTGCCGGCGGCGCCGGATTGGCTGAAGCCCTCCACCGTCACGTCGGTTGTGACCCACGACGTCACGCGCCCCCGCAGCGTGAAACCTCCATCCGATGCCAGTGCGAACGACTCGGCGACCGGACCTCCATTGCTGCCGCCAAAGAGCTGCGACTGCAGCACCGATGTGGTGAGCGGAGCGGGCGCACCATCGCTGAACCGCGCGGCGATGACGAGCAATCGCGACGTGCCGAACATACGCACGCCGGTGGAGCTCAACTTGTAGGGAAACTGGTTCCCGTTGAAGTCAGGCTGTGGACTTGTTGGCGAGTCGCAAGCCGCCGCAACAAGCAGCACCACCGACAACCACTTTGCGATGCGATGGGTCACGGGACCGGATGTCGGAGGTCGGATGTCGGACGAACCGTGCGACCAGCCATGTACCGCGATCCCTTCACAAGGTTGCAAACGGCGACGGATCCTCTGGCTGGACCACACCCAATCTTCGAACGTCCGGCACCAGCAACGCAATAATGGCCACTGTCAGGAGGGTCATCGTACCGCCGAACAGTGCCGAAGGGACTGGTCCCAGCAGGCGCGCGGCGACACCACTCTCGAAGTAACCGAGTTCGTTCGAGCTGCCGATGAAGATCGCGTTCACGGACGATACGCGGCCCAGCATCTCTGGTGGCACACGCACCTGGATGAGCGTAGACCGGATGACGGCGCTGACGTTGTCCGCGGCACCGCTGATCGCGAGCAGGAGTACGGACAGCACGAACAACCGGGACAGGGCAAACGCGAGGATGGCCACGCCGAAAATGGTAACCGAGGCGAGGAGCACCGGACCCGCGTGACGAAACGGACGGCGATGCGCGATCACGAACGCCGTGAGCACCGCGCCGGCGCCGGGTGCCGCCTGCAGCACGCCGAACCCTTCGGCGCCGACGTGCAGGATATCGGAGGCGAAAATGGGGAGGATTGCCACCACGCCGCCGAAGAACACCGCCAGGAGGTCGAGCGTCAGCGCGCCGAGGATCACGCGCTGCCCGCGGACGTAGCGCAACCCTTCGATGAGGTTCTTCAGGACCGGCACACTGCCGCCGGCGAACACCGTCGGCGTGTGGCGGATCATGAGCATGGCGACGAGGGCGACCACGCAGAACGCCAGGTTGATCCCCAGCGTGGCGCGCGCGCCAAACGTCGCGAACAGCAGGCCGCCTAACGCCGGCCCGGCAACGGTGCCACCCTGCCAGGTGGAGCTCCGCCACGTGGCGGCATTCGTATAGAGCTGCCGCGGCACCACCTCCGACACCAGGGCGCTGCGCGCGACCTGGAGGAAGCTGCGCGCGAGGCCGCAGGCGCCGAACACCAGGTAGAACGGCCACACGCGCGTCGGGACGGGCTCGACGATCGCCATCGCAAAGAGGGCGACGGCGGCGGCAAACAGCACGACCAGGGACGCGAGCGAAACCTTCTTGCGGTCACGCCGGTCAACGACGTGGCCCGCATACAGCGCGACCGCGAGGTACGGTACCACTTCCGAGAGGCCAAGAAGCCCGAGCGCAAGCGGGTCCTGCGTGAGCTGGTAAATCTCCCAGCCAATGACAACCAGCTGCACCTGCGCGGTGATGACCATCGCCAGCAGGCTGACCACGAACCAGCGGAACGACGCGTGACGGAAGACGGCGTACGGGTCGTGGGTCGTGCTGGCGGGTGAGTGCATTGGGACTGAACTTATCACCTGAAACCGTTCGATTCCCGATTCCCGATTCCCGATTCCGAATGGCGTACCGGTCACTCGACAGCTCCCGGATCACCGCGACGTTGGAGCTGCTCACGGGCAGGATCGACGAGCGCTTCCCAGGATCAGGGCTTGCTGCGGTCTCGAAAGAGCTGCTCGCTCTCGGACGGTTTTGCTCGAAGGAAGCGGAGGAACTGGCCCTCCCGAATTGGCCAATCCGCGCCGGCGCGATGCTCCTCATCGCCCTCGTGATCGGCCTATCCGGATTCCTCCTGCTGCGGCCATGGACACTTGGAACTCCGGTGGCCTTCGACAGCGCGGGCGACTACCTGCAGGCGCTGGAAGCCGCGATCAACGAGGTCATCTTCCTCTGCATCGGCGTCTATTTCCTCGGGTCGATCGAGGGACGGCTCAAGCGGCGTCGCGCGCTGGCGGCGATTCACCAGCTTCGATCGATCGCGCACGTGGTGGACATGCACCAGTTGACGAAAGATCCGCACCAGTTGGTGGCGGAGAGCCCGAGCGTCGATGAGCCACCGGCACCGCGCCGGCCAATGACGCAGCGAGACCTGGGACGATACCTCGACTTCTGCAGCGAGATGTTGTCGTTGACCAACAAAGTCGCGGCGCTGTTTGTTCAACAGTCGAACGATCCGCAGGTGCTGGCCGCGGTTGACGAAGTGTCAGGACTCACGGTCGGGCTTTCGTCGAAGATCTGGCAGAAGCTCACCATCCTCGACGCCGAGTTGCTCGCTACGCGCGCCTCCGTCTGAACCGGATGCCGGAGCAACGTTGGAGCTCGACAACAGCCCGGACGCGGATCGCGCGAATGGGGCGGATTGTTCCCGAGACGGAAGGGAAACTCCAGGTGAGCGGGCCTGGAGCTTTGGTTGTCTGCGCAGATCACAACCTCTATTGAACATTCACTGGGAGGCTTGAGCGACTACGGACAATTCGCCGTTTTCGCGTGATCCGCGTTCCAGGTGTTTCGGGACCTTCGAACTGCTCCAAACAATCGGTCAAACGCCGCGCGAGCCTGGGGTTTCCCGGCCA
>DATMBT010000601.1:0-3142 GCA_035559475.1 Gemmatimonadaceae bacterium | reverse complement strand
CCGTCGCGGCAGCGGGCCCGGCGAAATCGCCGATGCCAACGGGTTGCTGGTCGCGCCTAACGGTGAGATCTGGGTCAACGACCCGGAAAACTCGCGGTGGAGCGTCTTCTCACCAAACGGTGACTTCGTCAGGCAGCACATCCTGCCCATTAACAGCTATGCGTATGTCTGGGCGGCGATGATCGATGCTGCAGGCGTGATCCATGACCCGGTATTCGTGCCATCGGCCGACGGTCGGCGTTCCATGGTGCGACGGGTGCGCCCGAACGGGCAGGTGATCGACAGCCTGCCCGCGCGGGAATGCGAACGGCGCGGGACCGGAGATCAGGGGCCGTACTTCGTGGCCCAGGGCAAGACCGGTGGCGGCACATTGCAGATACCATTCCTTCCGGCGCCGGTGTCGGTGTTTGATCGTCGCGGCTTCGTTTGGTGCTCCTCCCGCGACCGCTACGAAATCCTCCAGGTTCGCGTGGAGCGCGGCGACACCGTTCGCAAGGTGACGCTCGACGCGAGCCCACTTCCGGTACCGAAGGCGGAACGCGATTCCGAGGTGAGTCGCGTTCGCGTGTGGTTCACGAAGATCGGCGCCCCTGAGCCCGACTACTCGCGAATTCCCTCCGTCAAGCCGCCGATCCAGACCATCGATGTCGACAACATCGGTCGCCTCTGGGTCAGGCGCACGACCGCAGATTCGCGACGAACCACGTTCGACCTGTGGGAAGAACGGGCGACTCGACCTGTCACCGTGGTGGTTCCATGGCGGCTCAATTCGTTCTTCCATCCCGTCATTCGTGGAGACACGCTGCTCACGTGGGCGATGGACGAGGATGACGTGCCGTTTGTCGTGCGCGGGGTGTTGAGACGGTGACTGGTGACTGGTGACTGGTGACTCGTGACTTCGCCAGCACCAGTTCCCATCCCTGCAAAGAGCCCTAGCACCCAGCACTCAGCACTCAGCTAGATCTTTTTGTCGATCACCATCGCCACAAACAACAGGGCGAGATACAAAAGCGAATACTTGTAGACCCACCACGCCGCTCCTGTCCACGGCTTTGCGCGTCGCATGCGGATCACGCCCCACAGCAGCGCGCCGCCTAACGCGAGCGCCGACACCAGGTAGATGATCCCGAAGGCCCCATAGGCGACGGGAATCACCGTGAGGGCGATCAACAGGATCGTGTACCAGAACATCTGGTCCATCGTCTCCCGCTCGCCCCACACCACCGGCGCCATCGGCACGCCGGCGCGGCCGTAGTCCACCTGTTTGAGCAGCGCCAGCGCCCAGAAATGCGGTGGTGTCCAGTAAAACACGATCAGGAACAGGTAGATCGCCGTGAGGTCCACGGTCCCCGTGGTGGCGGCCCACCCCACCAGCGGAGGGAACGCGCCCGCCGCGCCCCCGATGACGATGTTCTGCGGAGTGGTGCGCTTGAGCCAGCGCGTGTACACGAACACATAGAAGTAGAAACCGCCTAACGCGAGCGCCGAGGTGAGCACGTTGACGTACCGCGCGAGCAGCCACGTGGCGCCCACCGCCAGCGCGAGCCCGAACGCCAGCACGGCACGGGGTGTCATGCGTCCGCCGGGGATCGGTCGCAACCGCGTCCGCGCCATGCGGTCATCGATATCCTGGTCGATGTACATGTTGACCGCGTTGGCGCCGCCGGCCATCAGGTACCCGCCAACCATCACGATCAGGAGCGTGAACCACGACGGGCTGCCGGCGATGTACATCGGCGCAGCCGTGGTCACGAGCAGCAGCGAAATGATCCGCGGCTTGGTGAGCATCACCAGGTCCGCGGCCAGGCTGCGCTGGCGCTGTCCGGCGGCGACCTCGCTCACGTAGGTACTCCCGACACCGGATTGATCGCCATCGGGTTGCTAAGCCGGTTCCACGTGAGGACCAGGACCCCGATCAGCACCAGCGTAGGCAATACGACCCACGTGATTTCCGCGAATCGTGCCCTCCGCCCGGGACTGGAGGCCGGCGCTCTGCCCGCGAGGACCGCCCAGAGGACATAGAGCTGGGCGACGAGGGCAGCAATTGCGGCAGGCAGGAAGAGTTCAGGCATTTTGCAAACAGGGTCGAGGGTCGAGGGTCGAGGGTCGAGGGAGGCCCCGTCATCGACTCAGCGAAAGCTCGCCGTGAGAATCATGCCGTTCAACCGCCAACCAGCTCCAGTACGAGCAGCCAGTTCAAGCACCTAGCACTAACAACTCAAGGGGCTTTGATTGGCGTCCCATGACTTCGCCTCAAACCGGCAATCTTCCCCGACGCATTGGCCTCTGGAGCGCCATGGCCGTCGTCATTGGCTCGACGATTGGCTCAGGGATCTTCCGATCTCCAGCCGGAATCGCCGACCGGATCCCTGGTCCGCTGCCGCTGCTGGCCATCTGGATACTCGGCGGCCTCTTTGCTCTTTGCGGTGCGCTCACCCTGGCCGAACTCGCGAGCGAGGTCCCGGCGACCGGCGGTTTCTACGCTTTCCTCCGCGAAGGGTGGGGGAGACTTCCCGCGTTCCTGTTTGGTTGGGGACAACTCACCATCGTCCGCGCGGCCTCACTCGGCGCCATCGCCATCACGTTCGCCGAATACTTCGTCCGGGTGATTGGTTTTGACCCCGGCGTAGCGCCGTACAATCGATACGCCCAGTACATCGCCGCCGTGGCCATCGCCGTGACCGCGACGTTCAACATCGTCGGCGTTCGATGGGGCTCAACCGTCATCAACCTCACGACGATCGCGAAGTTCGGCGGTTTGGCGTTCATCGTCGTTCTGGCGCTCGCCGTGGGCTGGCCACAGACCGGCGGCCATTTCACGCCACTGGTTCCGGAGGGCAGCGTACACCTTGGCGCGTTCGGACTCGCGTTGGTGTCGGTGTTGTGGGCGTATGACGGCTGGGCGGACGTCACGTACGTCGCCGGCGAAGTCACGGAACCACGTAAAAACCTGCCTCGCGCGATCATCGGCGGCACGGTGGCCGTGATGGCGATTTATGTGCTGGCCAACATCGGCTACATGGCGGTCCTGCCTATAGAGGAAATCCGAACCTCGAGGCTCGTCGCTGCGGATGTGGCCGAAAAGATCATCGGACGGCCCGGGGTGATTTTCGTCTCCACCACCGTCATGATCTCGACCTTT
>DATMBT010000600.1:0-7854 GCA_035559475.1 Gemmatimonadaceae bacterium | reverse complement strand
ATTCCCTTCGGTCACTACCAATGACAAAGCTCGCGCTCGCCCCTTCGCTCCTTGCACTCGTAGCCGCGATGACTTCAGCCCAGACCCCGACACCGAATCCCCTCCCCGTTCCCGGTCGCTCGATCGTCACCACGACGCTCGGAATCGTCGCGGCCAGCCAGCCGCTGGCGGCGAAGGCGGGCGCTGAGGTCCTCGATCGGGGCGGCAATGCGATCGACGCCGCCATCGCGGCCAACGCAGTGCTTGGCCTGGTCGAGCCACACATGAACGGTGTCGGTGGTGACCTGTTCGCCATCATCTACGAAGCAAAGACCGGAAAGCTGCACGGGCTCAACGCGTCCGGCTGGGCCCCGACGGGGCTCACGCCGCAACTCCTGGCCGAGCGTGGACTCACGCGCATGCCTAACAACGGCATCTTCTCGGTGACGGTCCCGGGGGCGGTGGCCGGCTGGGAAGCAATGCGCAGCCGTTTCGGGACGAAGCCGCTCTCCGAACTCCTGTCATCGGCGATCTGGTATGCGGAGAACGGGTTTCCTGTCAGCGAAGTCATTGCGGGCGAGTGGGCAGAACAGGAGCGAAAGCTCTCAGCAACGCCGGAGGCGAAGGCCACGTTTTTCCTCGGCGACCGGCCGCCGAAATTCGGTGAGATCTTCAGGAACCCGAACCTGGCCGCCACGCTCAAGCGCATTGCTGAGCATGGCCCCGACGGGTTCTACAAGGGCCCGACCGCCGAAGCGATCGTGGCGTTGTCGAAAACCGCTGGCGGCACCATGACACTGGCGGACCTGGGTGAATTCCAGGTCGAGTGGCAGGAGCCAATCAAGACGACGTACCGCGGCTGGACGGTCTACGAGCTTCCGCCGCAGGGCCAGGGCATCGCGGCACTCATGATGCTCAACATCATGGAGCGATATCCGCTTGGTGAATGGGGTTTCCACGATCCGCGGTCGCTGCACGTGATGATCGAGGCGAAGAAGCTCGCGTACGCCGATATGCTGAAGTACGTCGGCGACCCGAAGTTCAGCCAGGTTCCAGTGACACAGATGTTGTCCCGCGAACACGCCGCCTCACGCGCGGCCCTGGTCGACATGGCGAAGGCGGCCTGCGACGTCATGCCGGCGCAGATCGCGGGTCTCGAGGGAGCACACGGCGGTGACACGATCTACCTCAGCGTGATCGATGCCGACGGCAACATCGTGTCGTTCATCCAGAGCAACTACTCGGCCTTTGGATCCGGGCTCGTGCCGCCGAAATCGGGCTTCCCACTGCACAATCGTGGTGCCTTGTTCACGATCGAGCCGGGCCAGCCAAACACCCTGGCGCCGCGCAAGCGGCCGCTGCACACGATCATTCCCGCCTTCATGGAGAAGGACGGGACGCGCATCGGCTTCGGCATCATGGGTGGCTGGACCCAGTCGCAGGCCCACGCGCAGTTCGTCTCCAACATCGTTGACTACGGAATGACGATCCAGCAGGCGCTGGAAGCCGGCCGGTTCGTGAAGAACTCGTTCCGTGGGTGCGACGTGAACATCGAGGCGCTCGTGCCGGAAGCCTCGCGCGCCGCGCTCAAGTCGTTAGGTCACGACGTTCGGGTGGTAGAGCTGCGGACCGATACGTTCGGGCGAGGCCAGGCGGTCATGAGCCTCGGGGGAGTGCACTACGGCGCCTCTGAACCCCGACACGATGGCGCTGCAATACCTCAAGGCGCGATCCGAAAGTAGGAGACAGGAAGCAGGAGGCAGGAGGCAGGAGGCAGGAAGCAGGGTTTGACTGCGCGCTGCGCGCGCTGCATCAATGCAGGTAAAGGCGGCCCGCAGGGTCGCCCGACCATCCCTGCCTCCTGCCTCCTGCTTCCTGTCTCCTAAAAGAACCTCGGATTCACCACATTATTGAATATCGACCCGAACGTGTACGAGATCCCGAAGAACAGGTTGTACTGGTAGCTGGTCAGCAGTGCCGTTCGGCGAAGCAGCACATCGGCCTGGTCAGGATTCCCTTTCCGCAGGTACACCTGGTCGTGAATCCAGCTGTACTCACCGCCGAAGCGAACGCTGAACCCGCGAAACAACCTGACGTTCATGTTCGCGTTAAGCTCAGTGCTCCGCTTGGCGGGATCGTTCAGGTAACCGCGATGTTCCAGTCGTATCCCGCTCTGCCCCCACGGCTGCTGCGTCGCGTAGTTCACCGCCGCGTAGTACATCGGAAAGGCTTCGCGCAACTTGTCGAAGACCGTGGTGTCGTGATACGCGAACGCGTCGATGCCAGCCCCGAACTGGAATGCGAGGCGCCGACGGGTCGCTTCGGCATAGTCGAAGACGTTGTACTCGAAGGCCGGCATGAACTCGGTCCGGAGCAGCTGGTTCCGGAACGTGCTCGACCCCATCGCAGCCCGGAAACCGGTCGACATGTGGCCGGTGATACTCTTCACGACCACCAGCTCCCCACCCCAGCTCCGCTGGAGGTCATAGGTCGTGTCGGCCTCGATCACGCGACCAAGACTGTCGACCTCCTCGACGTCGATCGCCCGTTCGCTCGAGTAGTCCAGTGATGTTTCGAGGACGGTCTTCCACTCCGCCGTCGTGCGATTGGCGTTCACTTCTGCATTGATCTCACGATTGCGGTAGTTCTGCTCTCCGCCCAGGTCAGCACCCAGCGCGACCTCGAAGACCCATGCTTTCCACCGGTCGCTGGATGGCATCGTCTGCATCCCCGGCGCGCCGGCCGCCAGCCGCTGTCTCGTTATGCGGAGGGATGATGCCGTGGACGAGCGCGCGACAAACTGGACCAGGCCCAGGGCCAGTGTTTGCGTCAACCCCGCCCTCTCCTCGTCATTCGTCGTGCTGGCATTGGTCGAGAACACCAGCGTGTCCCCGCGACCAGCCAGCGCCCGTTGTCCAATGAACGCGAAGGTGAACACGTCACCCCCACCCCCGGCGTCCTGCGACGTGACCAGCACGTGAACGTCGGCGACCGTGCGATCTCGCACCCAGTTCACGTACGAGATCTCTGTGCGGACATAATCCTCGGAGCAGTCGTCGCAGTCCAGGAAGACGGAAAGCGTACCCACCTGCGGTGGCGCGATTGCCACCGCTTGCGACCAGGTGACACGCGGCGTCAACGACAGATCCAGTAGCATGATGGACAGGATCGTCAGTACTCGTGACCAGCGAACCATCATTCCTCCGACTCGAGTCCGGGTGAGAACATGCAGCAAAAAAAACGGGCGCGGCACCTGAGTGCCGCGCCCGCCCTGACGTCTCCGATGCTGCTGATCGAATCGTCTAGTACCGATTCATGATGGCTGTCGAGAGCGCCTGCAACCGATCAGGCGATCCGACGAACAGGTTTTGCGGCACCGCGCGATACTGCAGGATCTCTGAATAAATCTGCGCCTGCTCGTATTTGTTGACCCCGAGTCCGGCGAGGTACTGGAGGCGCAGGTTCCGGTCGCGATTGACCTGTGCGTCGGCCAGCCAGGGCTGCAGCTGCGGACCCTGCGCCGCGAACGTCGAGAGCAGGTCCACGCCGTTATAGAAGCCGATCTCTGACAACGACTGCGCCACCTGCGCGAACTTCGGGTCGGCGAGACGCTGCTCGATACGATCCACGTCGATCTTCGCGTCGCCGTTCTGGCCCAGGAGCACGACGTCATAGCCGCCGCCCTGGTGCGTGTTGCCGAACACCATGCCGTTCGGGAACACCTCGAGGAACGTGGCGATCTCGCTCTTCACCGCCATCGTGCCGCTCTCGTAGAGCTGCACAAACACCGTGACCACGCCACCCGGATTCAGGTGATCCTTGATCACCTGGAAAAACTCCTTCGTGTACAGCGTCGCCGCGCCCTTCACCCAGGGGTCGAACGGGTCCGACGTGATGGCATCGAACTTCTTTCGCGAAGTCAGGAGGTAGTGACGCGCGTCGTCGATCTGCACCCGCACCTTGGGATTGCGGACAACGTCGTAGTTGTGCTCCGAGAAGTAGGTGGAGACCACTTCCGGCACGAGCGGCTCGATTTCCGCGATCACCACGCTGTCAACGAGCGGGCTGATGCTGACGGCGCCCGCCGTGACACCGGCGCCGCAGCCGATCACCAGCACGATGCTGGGTTTTTCGGGCACCAGCGTCGTCAGGTGGCCCAGCATGCGCTGGAGCCGCATGTCCTGCGGAAGGCTGGACGCCTGCACCTTGCCCGCGTTGTGGTAGTTGAGTGCACCGCTGGCCTCACGGGACACCGCCATCGACGAGTTCATGCCCTCGCCGACGTAGATGAACTCACCGTGGCTGCCGCGCCACGTGACTGCATAACGACCATATGCGACCAGCAGCGGTGGTACCGGTTGCACGGTGGAGACGAGGTACGCTGTGAGCGCGATCGTCAGCATCCCGAACAACCCGCCGCGCGGTGAGACCTGCAGCTTCCCCGTATCGCGCGAAAGCTCGATCGTGAACATCAGCAGCGCGCTGACCGCCGCGATCACCATGAGCGCGCGCTGGCTTCCCTGCGTGCCCAGCGTCGCGAGCGCGACCAGGCTGGCGAGCATGGCGCCGAAGATGGCGCCCACCGTGTTCGCCGCGTACACCGAGGCCACCAGGCGACCGGGGTCCTGCTCCTTCCGCGCGATCGCTGCCAAAGCGAGAGGAAAACTCATTCCCCACAAGACGGCGCCGGGCAGCACCACCCACAGCGCGCGGATGACGTCGATCTGGAACGTGGCCATGGGATCCGGCGCCAGCGCGGGATTCACCGGCCAGTTCGGCAAGGCGGTGGTCTGCGAATACGCGGCCCACGCCAGCGCCACCACCAGCAGCAACTGGCACAGGCCCAGCGCATTGCGCGGGTTCTTCACGGTCTTCGCCAGCGCTGCGCCGGCACTGCTCCCCATTCCGAGCCCGGCCAGGAAGGCAGCCAGGATCAGCGAAAACGTATAGACGGTACCGCCCAGCAGCAGCGTCAGCAGTCGGGTCCAGATGACCTCCGCGCCTAACGCGGTCATGCCCGAGAGCGCGATCGTGGCGAACACCGGCCATGACCCCTTCGGGATCATCGTGCTGCCGGGAGTGTCAGCGGTCACTGGTGGCGTGTGCGGGGATCCCTTCGCGTAGAGGAATGCGAGCCCCGCCACGGTGAAGTTGATCGCCGCCGCGACGAACGTCGCGAACGTGACGTCGTGATCGCGCAGGAGGTAGAAGCCGGCCAGCACGGTACCGAAGACCGCGCCCACGATGTTGCCGCCATAGAAGAAGCCGAGCCAGGAAACCCCGCTCGGCGTTGCCGACACATAACGAGCAATGGCGGGCAGCGTGGCGCCCATCATCAGCGTCGGGGGCAGCAGGCAGAGGGCCGCGACCAGGCCGCGAACCAGGAGCCCACTGAATCCCGGACCGCCGATGGTCGTGTACAACCCACCGGCGTACGGCAGGATGAACAGGATGACCAGTCCCAGGAGACCGATGCCGAGTTCGAGCAACGCATAGACCCGCACCGGGTGCTGGTCGGGTTTTACGAACCGGGGAAGGAGCAGGCTGCCAAGGCACATGCCGCCCATGAAGGTGCCGAGGAGAACACCTAACGAGATGGCGCTCGACCCCAGGCTCAGGGACAACATCTGGAACCAGACGATCTCGTAGATGAGCGCCGCGCACCCGCTCCCGATGAACAGGAGGATGAGGGCGGGCAGGAACGGCGCGGGGGACGCGCCCGGCTTGGTAGCGGTCGTGCTCGAAGCGGTAGCCATTGCGGAAGAGGGCGTTGGAAAGACCCGGGAATATGTCTCGCGGGCCGGGGTCGGCACAGTGGCGCCTGACCCAGCCGTCGGCGGACTTACGTCGCGGTGCCACATAGCGTTGGGTCGCTATGGGCTGCCCTCAGAGGATCCGCTAGACCGTCTCCTGACGCGCCGTTTCCAGTGCCGCCATGAGTTCCGGAATCGCAAGCGGCTTCCTGAGGATCGTCACGACACCCTGGCCTTGCGTGAGCGCCAGCGCTTCGGGGGGCGCGTACGCCGTCATGAGGACGGATCGCGCACCCGGATGGTGGGCGTGAATCGTGTTCCACGCATCAACGCCGCTGAGTCGCGGCATGCGCACGTCCATCAGGAACAGGTCGATGTCTTCCGTATCACTCAGAAAAACAGCGGCCTCCCCGTCATAGCTGCTCAGTGTCTCCCAACCGTGGAGCTCGAGGATATCGCACAGGCTCTGGACCATATCTCGATCGTCGTCCACGACCGCCACCCGTTTCCGGCCATTCAATGTGATTCACCTGCTGGTAGGACCAGTGTGAATACGGCGCCACCGTCAGGATGATTCACGACTGACAGGTTGCCGCGATTCGCCGTGGCCAGGGAGCGGGACACCGAAAGTCCAAGGCCTATCCCGCGTGCCTTGGTCGTGTACAAGGGTTCGAAGATCTTGTCGATATGTTGGACCGGCACGCCTGGCCCCGAATCGCGGACGTCGATGCGAACATGACCAGCGCCATCACTTGCGTGAACCGACAACTCGCCCGGTTCATCGTCCATCGATTGCACGGCGTTTGTCAGCAGGTTCACGAGGATCTGCCCCACCTGGTCGGGATCAACCTGGATACCAGGCAGACCTTCATCCACAACAACTACGAGCCGTATGTGCGCGGGGACTGTGACGCGCGTCACCTGTTCCTCGAGCAGCGCGCGCACGTTGACGCACCGCAGTCTCGGCGTCGGGTTGCGCGCTGAATCGAGGAGGTCGCCGACGATGCGTTCGGAGAGCCTGATCTGGGAGTCCAGCACGCGAAGGTACTCCTTCCCCTTCGGCGGCGCGTCCATCGTGCGCTCGAGGATGTACACGGCGTTGGACATGACGCCCAACGGGTTCCGCAGTTCGTGACCGACGCTGCTGGCGAGCTGACCAATGGCTGCCAGTTTCTCCTTGCGCACGAGTTCATCCTGCGCGTCCCGCAGGCGTGTCATCGTGCTTTGCAGGTCGGCCGTGCGCTCTTCGATACGACGCTCGAGCTGATCTCGCGAACCACGAATGCTGTCGGCCATCAGGCTGAATGACCGCGCCAGCCGCCCTATCTCATCGCGACGCTGGACCGAAACGGGCCGTTGCGACAGGTCGCCCCCCGCGATGGCCTCCACAGATGTGGTGAGATCAGCGAGCGAACTCGTCATCCCTCGGCTGACTAACGCCCCCGCCGCGACGGCCGCGACGACGACGATGAGAGCGAGCAGCAACGACTGCCACGACAGGATCCGCAACGGGCGCAGGATGATCTCGTTAGGGAACTCGATGGTCCACGCCCACGGCGTCCCCGGGATCGGCGCCGACGCGCCGCTGTGCATGGCCCGTGCCTGACGAGCGCGACTCGAGTCTCGAATGACAGGCGGATGAAGCGTGTCCGAGAGTTCGGTCATCACGCTGCCGTCGGCGTTCCCAAGCAGGAGGACGGCACTGTCGCCAATCAGGTCCGAGAGCACACGCAGTGATGTCGTCACCCTGTTCACGCGCCGCCACTGCGCGAGCTGGCCAATGACACGACCACTGTCCTTCACTGGGACCGCGACAATGAATTCGAGCACTCCGTTCACCTCACGGAGCGGGTACAGCACGGGTTCGTCTATTGGAGGCAGTTGCTCCGCCGGTCTTTCACGCACGAGCTCCGGGGCCACTCCTTCCACGGGTCGGCCTTTCGCGTCAAGGAGAGCAATTGTGACGGGAAGCGTGTCAGGCGCCACGCGTCGCAACGCAGCACGTGCGGCGGGTGTCAGGGGCTCGCCGGCGTTTCGCAGCGCCTGGACTACCGCCGGGTCCTCCGCGACCGTCGAAGCCGTGCGGAGGAGAGTCGTGATGCCTACCCCGCTCAGGTCCGCA
>DATMBT010000599.1:0-3555 GCA_035559475.1 Gemmatimonadaceae bacterium | reverse complement strand
TGGCGGATGGCAGATGGCGGATAGACTGCTTCCCGATTCTCGCTGATTCCTGCCTCGGGGCGCACAAGAGGTGGCCGGCCTCCGCCCCAACTGTGTATCGTCCCTTAGAGGTTCGGCCCCGACCGGAGTTCCCGACATCCGCCCTCTGCCATCCGCCATCCGCAATCCGTTCCTGTGCTTATAGAGGTCTGCTTCAAAGGCAATCGGAAAGAATTCTTCCTCTGGGAGGGGGAAGATCCGCCCGCACTCAAGTCCCACGTAGTCGTCGAAGCGGACCGCGGCGAGGATCTCGGTCACGTGCATGCCGTCGGCGAACTCGCGCAGACCCGCGCGAAGGGCTGCAGTCATGGCCCCGGCGAAATCCCGATCTCCCTCTTCGCACGGCGACTCGCAACCACCGAGGACCTCAAGCGGCTGCGGGAACTGCGCGAGCAGGACGAAGCGGCCCGAAGAAAGGCGGCTGAGCGTGTGCGCGCGAACGGGCTGGCCATGAAGCTGACCGACGCGGAATGGCGATGGGACCGGCGCAAACTCACGATCTACTTCACCGCCGAAAAACGAGTCGACTTCCGCAACCTGGTGCGTGAGCTGGCGTCGTCATTCCGGACGAGGATTGAGCTGAAACAGATCGGCGTTCGCGACGAGGCCAAGCGGCTTTCCGGCATCGGTCGATGTGGCCGCGAATACTGCTCTGCGTCGTGGCTGCCGGAATTGCGACCGGTGAACCTTGGTGTCGCCAAGGACCAGAAGCTCTCCCTCAACCCGAGCCAGATCTCCGGCGCCTGCGGCCGGCTGATGTGCTGCCTGCGCTATGAGCATGAGTTCTACGTCGCTCAGCGCAAGCGATTCCCGAAGGAAGGAAAGGTCGTCACCACGGTGAAGGGCCATGAAAAGGTCGTGGTCAACGACATTTTCCGCGAACGCGTGACGCTTCGGTCAGATGAGGGAGAAACCCGCATTCTGACGCTCGCCGAGCTTCGATTCGAGATGGGCAGCGGTGAGCGAACGCTCGAAGTCGGAATCGACGACGAGTCCCAGGTCTCGCCGGTCGAGGGAATCTCCGAAGAGGTCATCCGCCTCCAGGACACGGTCGAGCTGCCTGCCTGGATCCCCCGGTCGCCGGACGCACCTCGACCACCCGCGACTTCCCGGCAACTGCCGGTGGCCCCGGCGGCAGCCAGCGCGCCCGTGCGTCCCGAACGCGTGGAAGTGCCCCCGCCTGAGGACGACGCCGACGATGAGTCGGATGATGGGGACGATGAAGGAGCGCCGGAAACGGCTACGACGTCCGGTGATGCCGAGCCGCGACCGGAGCGCCGGCGGCGGCGGCGCGGACGTCGTGGCGGACGCCGGAATCGCGGCCCGGATCGCGGTCCCGGCAGTGGCGGCGGTCAGCCGCCTAACGGCGGTGGAGGACCCGGTTGATGGCGCGATTCTACCTGACGACCGCCATCGATTATGCCAACGGTGATCCGCACATCGGGCACGCGTACGAGAAAATCGGCGCTGACGTCATCGCCCGGTACCGCCGGCTCGCTGGCGATGACGTCCACTTCCTCATCGGCATGGACGAGCATGGCCAGAAGGTCGCGCAGGCCGCTGCCGACAGGGGAATCGGTCCACAGGAATTCGTGGACCAGATCGCTGAGCTTTTCCGCTCGATGTGGTCACGCCTGGGCATTTCGAACGACCAGTTCATCCGGACGACCGAGCCGGCACACAAGGCCGGCGCGCGGGCGCTGATCAAGCGCATTCACGCCAGTTCGCCGGACGATTTCTACGAACGGACGTATGAGGGCTGGTACTGCGTCGGCTGTGAGCTCTTCAAGCGCGAAAACGAGATCGCCGACGGCAAGTGCGTGCTCCACCCGACCCGCGAGCTGCAGTGGACCGAGGAGCGTAACTGGTTCTTCCGGCTCTCGAACTACAGCGAGTTCCTGAAGCGCCTGTATGCCGAGCATCCCGATTTCATCCAGCCGGAGTCTCGCCGCAACGAGATGCTGGCGCTGCTCTCCAGCGGGCTCGAGGACATTTCGATCACGCGGTCAAAGCTGTCGTGGGCCATCCCCTTCCCGATCGCGTCATCGACCGGTGAGACACAGGGGACGTGGGTGTGGTTCGACGCGCTGCCTAACTACCTGACGGCAACCGGCTACCCGGACGGGCCATGGCGCGACCGCTGGCCCGCCGACCTTCACGTCATCGGCAAGGACATCAACCGGCTCCACACGATCGTGTGGCCGGCCATGCTGCAGGCCGCGGAGCTTCCGCTGCCGCGTCGCGTGTGGGCGCATGGCTTCGTCAACTTTGGCGGGGAGCGCTTCAGCAAGTCCGCAGGCGTCAAGCTCGACGTCGGCGAGGCGGTGGAACGATTCGGCCCCGATGCCCTGCGCTACTTCCTGATGCGCGAAGTGCCGTTCGACACCGACGGCAATTTCAGCTGGGAACGATTCGAGGATCGGTATGCCGCCGACCTCGCCAACGCGTTAGGCAACCTGGCCAGCCGGTCCATCGCGATGGTGGAGCGCTATCGGGAAGGTGTGGTGCCCGCCGGCGCCCGGACCGCCGTCGATGCCGTTGATGCCGAAGACCTGCGGGCCTATCACGCGGCCATGGATGGTGGGCGCGGATTCCTCCTGCACGAGGGCCTGCAGGCCGTGTGGCGCATGGTGGCGCGCGGGAACGAATACGTGGACCGGCAGGCGCCGTGGAAGCAGGCGAAAGATCCCGCGCTGGCGTCGGCGCTCGACGAAACGCTGGCGTCGCTGGTCCGCCAGCTCGCTCGTTTCGCCGTCCTGCTTCAGCCATTCATGCCGGGCAAGGCGGCAGAACTGTGGAAGCAGGTTGGTGGTCCGGGCGACCTTGCCGCGCAGCGATTCGCCGGCCTGATGTCGCTCGAAACCACCGGTTGGCAGGTGAAGAAGGGCGAGCCGCTGTTCCCGAAGGAACGGGAGGCCGAGGCCAGGGCCTCGGCCTGACCGTCACTGCCTGACGATTCGGTACACGAATCCCTGCTGCGTCAGCACATACAGTTCCCCGCTGCTGTCCTTGCCGAACGATGTGACGTTACCTGGTGAGGGAACGGTCCAGTTCGTCCGCTGCACCGCCGCGCCGCCGGCGAACACGAAGCTCCGGAGAAAGCCCGTACACCAGTCCGAATAGAAATAGTGTCCCTGTATCTCGGGGATCAGCGACCCGCGGTAGACGAACCCGCCGGTGATGGCGCATCCCTCGTTATGCGGATAATCGATGACCGGGAACCTGAAGTCCGGTTGCCCGCACCCCGGCCGGAAACAGCTCGTTCCTTCCATGAAATTCCAGCCGAAGTTCGCGCCGTCGTGGCGACGTCGCCGGCAACGATGTTATAAGATCCCGGTTCGAGCGCGTTGAGTGTCGATGTTGCGGCAATGGTGCGACTGAATTGACCCGACCCGTGACGGTCACCGACGAGTTCACGCTGCTTGGAAGGCCAGCGATGGTCAGCGTCAGGCTGCCCGTAGCCAATGCATAAGTCACTACCGCGGTCGCAGGCGTGGTGCTCGCTATGACCGTAAC
>DATMBT010000598.1:0-7862 GCA_035559475.1 Gemmatimonadaceae bacterium | reverse complement strand
TGAATCACTGTCGGTCGCGGGGAAGGCCCACCCGATGGCGCGTGCCTTGACGCGCGGCTTCAGGCCAATGCTCGACATGAAGAGCCCCGTGGACTGCCGGCTGACAACGACTGACACGGCGTCAATCGGGAGTCCACCCTTGTCGAAGGCGGTGAACGTTTTCGCCTCGTCGTTCCAGTGTCCCAGAGTGGCCGAGTCAACGGTGACCACGCCCCCCATCGCGAGGTTCCTCGTCGCAAAGGACGATGCCGAGTCATCCGCGTCGACGTACGCGTTAGGCACCAGCAGCTGGACGGCGCCGGCATGGGCACCGGCGTCGGCGGACCCCTGAAGTTCGTTCCGGAGGGTCCACAGGCGGCTGAAGTCGATCGACAGGGACGCAGCGCCGAAGAGTGCGACGATCACAACGCCAAGCAGGACAGCGATGGTGCCGGACCTCGCAACGAGTTTCATCGAGGACTCCGATTGGGTCGTCAGTCGCCCCTGACGACGTACGGCGCAACCTTACCAGTCTCGGCCATTCACCACAAGGCTTTGGAGCAGGAGGCTTTTTTAGAGCGCACTAACCATTTGTGCGTGACGTGAATCGCGCAGTGACGCCGTGCACCGCTGGTAGCTACCGCGCTGGCGGATATTCCTGGATGAATCGAGGACTGAGATGCACGTCGACCTGCACGAGCGGTCCATCGCCAATCGCGGTGAACCCGTGCACCTCACCTGCCTTGATGATGAGGATGTCGCCGGCGCCCGCCTCGAATTGCTCGCCATTCACCACCCAGATGCCCCGTCCCTCCTGGATGAACTGCACCTCGTCGTAGGGATGGAAGTGCGGCCTGGGTCCGGAACCCGGCATGCCGTTGAACAGGAACACCGACACGTTCACGTCACCGCGGTCGGCGCCGACGAAGTGGTGGGAGCTGCCT
Organism: Gemmatimonadaceae bacterium; assembly: GCA_035559475.1. Classification (GTDB taxonomy): domain Bacteria; phylum Gemmatimonadota; class Gemmatimonadetes; order Gemmatimonadales; family Gemmatimonadaceae; genus JABWBJ01. The sequence continues at coordinate 6,939 of DATMBT010000598.1, read as the reverse complement.
CGAAACGGCAGGTCTTCTCGACGGATTCGATGCATCGGGGATGGGGAGTGGGGACTGGGGACAGGACGGAAGCGCTGCAGTCCGAAAACAAGGTTGACGCGATGCCGCTGTAGTGCGACGGGCCGGGCGTGATGGCAAGCGCGAAGACGTCGCGCGCATGTGGAAAAGTCACTGCTGGCGTTTGTCTACGCATTCTTTGTATTCTTGTGACCGTGCGTGCTGGATCGAATGCAAGAATGATGTTTTCGCCTTGCCGCGCCATGTGCGGCGCACCGGGAGAAGTGGCCGAAGGGCTGTAGATGCGTGCACTGAAGCGAGAGCTTTCCACCACGCGCGACCTCACCATCGGTGAGGTTACTCCGCTTCCGGTCCGGCCGGAAAAGCCGGACAAATGGGAAGGCGGGCGCCACGCATTTCGCAGCCTTCTCGAGCGGTTTTCGCTCAAGCCGCACGGCGAACAGCTCCTCTCCCCCTCGGCACGTTTCTGGATTTTCTGCGCGCGCGTCCTGATCCTGATCATGGCCACGGCGGAAGCCGTGTCGTGGGGATACGTCGGCTCGCTCTTTGGAAGCGGATTCAGTTCGATACTGACCGGCCTCGCCGCCGGCATGAGCCTCTTCTTCGTGATCTGGCTCGTGGACGCGACGTTCGTCACGATGGACACGTCACGCGCTTACTACCAGAAGGTCCTGAGTGGCGAGCAGCAGTCGGACCCGGTGATGGAGCAGCGGAAGTTCTACAGTGGCCTGGTCATCCGCGCGATCATCGTGGTGGTGTCGCTCTGGATCACGGCCCCGTTCCTCGCGCAGTTGGTATTCCAGCGCGACGTGGTGGAGGCCATTCGCTCCCGGAACGGGGCCGCAATCGCCAGTTCGCGGCTCGCCCTGGCGACGAAATACGACCAGCAACTGCAGCCGCTCGACAGCGCGCTCAATGCCGCGCAGTCCGCCCAGATCCTCGAGGCCTCGGGTCAGGGGCCGTCGGGACGCTACGGACGCGGGGCCGCCGTCGTCGCGATCGAACAGCGTATCGGCGACCTGCAGCGGCGCATCACGACCACAACGCTGGAACGCGACGGCGTCCTGCTGGCGTTCGATCGCGCGAACAGTAGCGAGCTTTCGTCGCGTTTCGGTGTGCACCTGCTGGATGACGGGCTGCGCTCCCGGAGCGAAGTGCTCGATAACATGCTGTCGAACCCGGACTACTCCGGCGCGCAGCTCGCCCTCAGCGTCTTCCTCAGCTTCCTGTTCCTTGGCCTGCTGATCCTGAAGCTGTTCCAGCCGCGCAGCATCTCGACGTATTACAGCGAGCAGCTCCAGAGCCTGTACACGGATTACTCGCAGGGGAAGTTCGACGAACACCTGGACTCGCACGACCGGGTGCGAGCGGGGTCACCGATGACCCCCCAGCGATTCGAGGAATGGTGTCTGCAGTCGTATCGGAGCGTGCGCGAGGAGGACGAGCGCCGGCGCAAGACCGAGGCGTTGATCCAGACGCACGAACGGAAGATGCGGATCTGGGTTGACGACCTGCGCCTCCAGGAAGACCTGCTGGAAGAACGGCGGAAGCGCTACGACACCATTTCGGCTGAGGTGATCGGTATCGAGGCGCGACTGCAGTCGCTCAACATCCAGGCCGAGACGGAACGGCGCGAGCTGACCCGGTCCAACAAGACCCTCGAGGCCATCTCGCAGCACATTGCCACAGGAACGGTGGACGTCCGGGGTGTCGAACGGGGTTTTGACGCGCAGTCCAAGGTTCAGGCCATGATCGATGAGCTCGAGGAATCACTTCGCCTCCGCGACTCGCAGATCGGTGAACTCGAGTTGCGCATTCCAATCCGGCGTGAAGAAGCGTCGCACCTGCGCGAGGACATCCAGGACCTGGATCGCGTTGTGCGCGACCTCTACTCGAGATTGACCAAGGAACGCAGCGTGCACAACGACTGGCTGGCGTCACAGCCAACGCTGCGATCCGGAGTGGGTCCCGGGCGCTGACCGGAATGCTGAAGCTGGAGCTGGTGACGAACCCCAGCTCCAGCCCCAGTCCAGCACTTGGTCCCAGCAAACAGCACTCACAAACCAGCGAGCCTCATGGGCGCCAGACTACCCCTGCCCTGAGCCGGATGCTCGTACTGCTGTTCACCTGGATGGTACCCAGGTCGCCGTCGTCGTCGAGCTGGTTGAAGTTCCCGATCGCCATCGTGACGCCACCGTCCAGGGAAAACTTCGGCGACAGGACGTACTGCAGGCCGCCTCCGAAGCTGAGCATGTTCCCCGAGAGCGAGATGTCATAGACCTCGTCGTCCTCGAAGTCGGTGACCCGGGCGCCCAGCGACCGCTTTCCGATTCCCGCCTGGAGGTAGGGGTGCATTTGCGGATTGGCCTGGGACAGGTTTGCCCGCACGCCGATCTCGGCATGCACCAGACCAAAAGATCCCGACATCCAGTTCACACCCGAGCCCTGCTTGGCCACATCCAGCGAGGCATACCCAGTGACCGCCTTGTTCAGTTCATAGCCGGCCATGAGCCCGATGCCACCGCCGAGCCCTGTCCCGAAAGACCCATCGACATCAGGACCCGTGATGGAAACCCCAGGCGCGGCTATGGTGTGAGCACCGAACACCCACTTGTTGGTCCGCTCCTTTGCCTTGGGTGCACTGGCGGCTGGCTTGGCGGCGGCGGTGGTCGTCCGCTGGGCGCCGGCGATTGGCGCGAACGTCATCGCGGCCAGGCCAAAAGTCACCGCACGCTTCATGATTGCATTCAGACTCCGGTACATCTTGTCCCCCTGTGAGAAACGTGACTCGACTTGACCGGCCCTTTGCCGACACAGTCTGGCGGCGTGGGCCGAAGTCGATAGGTTTTTGCGAGCGCAGGGAGAGTACCTTCGCAAATCACCCGCACCTCACCGCGTCAACATGTTGCGGGACAACCGCTTCCGACTTGTCACTCTAGGACGTCTCACCCTCGTTGGCGGGGGCGGTGAGGAAGACGCGTCTCTTTCGCGACGCCGCTTCAAGCTGGCGGTGCTGGCGGTGCTGGCGTTGTCGCGACGGCCAATCCCGCGCGACACGCTCCTTGGCCTTTTCTGGGCGGAGACCGACGAAGCGCGGGCCCGCCACTCGTTGAGCAACGCGCTGTCTTCGTTGAGGCGCGCGTTGGGTGAGCGAGCCATAACGACTCGGGATGCGGACGTCGCGCTTGATCCTGAAACGCCGCTCGACGTGGACGCTCTCGAGTTTTCGGAAGCGCTCGAGGGTCGCGACCCTGGCCGTGCGGTCGAGTTGTACGCCGGCCCGTTCCTCGAAGGCTTCCACGTCGACGAAAGCCCTGCCTTTGAGCAATGGGTTTCGCGCGAGCGCCGGCGACTGGAGGCGCTCTTCCTGAAGGCGTGTGCTGAGCACTGCGCGACGCTGGCCCGCTCACGGCGGTGGCAGGAGTGCGAGGTGGTGGCCGCTCGATGGCTCGAGACGGAACCGCTGTCCGCAGATGCAGCCATCTACTACCTGAATGCCATCAAGTCCCCCGGGACGCGTCCGGCACTGGCGAAGGCGCTCGGCGAGTTCGAAACGATTCGCTCGCGGTTGAACAAGGAGTTCGAACTCGCGCCGCACCCTTCGGTCATGGAACTGTCGGAGCGGATTCGCGAGCAGCTCGCGTCCGCACCGCCCGAACCGGTGGTGAATGTGCGCGTGACGGCTGAGACGAAGGCCGCGTCCGTCCCGGTGCCACAGAAGGTTGAGCAGGGGCCTGCCGATACCGCGGCAGCGCCCGCACCGGTGGCACCACCCGCATCAGCCCCCACCGCGCCATCGGTGTCGGCCAATGAGCCGCCAACGATCGAGTCGTCGCTACCAGCGCATGTGGTCACGACGACGTTTTCGCGAAAACGGGCGATCGCGCTGGCCGCCGCGCTGGCAGTCATCGCACTCGCCTTTTTCGCGAAGGCGAAACTCGCCCCCGCGAACAGCGCTGTCGGCGCGGACCGGCCGGTCATTGCAGTGTTGTCATTCCCGATGCGCTCGGCCGACACGTCCACGGCCTGGCTGTCGGACGGATTGGCGCAGATGATCGACGGCAAGCTGGCGGGGGTGGCAGCGATCGACGTGGCGTTACCGGCGCAGGTGCGCGCCGTGGAGCGGCGAAGCGGACGGACCCACGACGCCGCCATCCCCGAGGCGGAGGCTCGAGACCTGGCGCGCCGCGTGGGCGCGACACTGGTAGCGCATGGTTCGCTCGCGCGTGACGGCCAGGCATGGGTGCTGGACCTGTTCATCCATGACGTTCGCTCCGGCGCCCTGGTGCGCAACGCCGTCCTCAATGACGCGGATCCGCTCTCGCTGGCCGACCAGGCCGCCGTCCGCATCCTCGGCGCCGCCAATATTTCGTTAGGCGGCCCGCGCCGGGAGGTCGAGACGACGAGCCTCGAGGCATACCAGCTCTTCATGCGGTCGCTGGAGCACGCCCGGGCGGGACGGCTCTCGGCACACGTGCGCGACATCGATGCTTCCATCGCACTCGACTCCGGCTTCATCAAGGCGTTGCGCACCAAGATCGGGATGGCCGTGGGCGCGAACGACACGGCACTCGTCAGGCGCCTGCGGCAGGTCATACAGCGGCACGCTTCGCGCGCGACGGAGTTCGACCGCATGGAGCAGGAGGTCTGGGATGCCACGTACGGCGGCGAGGCCAAACGGAGTGAGGCCCTGGCTCGCGAACTGCTCCGCCGTTTCCCGCGGGACCCCCGCGCCTACGAGGTGTTGCAGGGCCTCCTTTCGGGACACGGCGAGTTCGCGGAGGCTGAACGCGTCGCCATCGCCGCGCTGGCGCTCGATTCGCTCGCGATGCGTGCGGGGACCGGCCCCTGCGACCAGTGCTCCGGTTTCTTCAACATCATCGGCTTCAACTGGATCCGGGGCGACTACAAAGGGGCGGCCATGTGGGCTCGCCGATGGATCAACGAGGAGCCCGACGCGCCATTCGCGTGGGCCGCCTTGGCGTGGACGTTCTCGTACGCCCAGCGACCGGATTCAGCGCTCCCCCTGATGCAGCGGGCGGTCACGCTCTCGGGGAACGAGGTGTGGGCGATGGAGCAGTACGGGCGCCAGCTTCTGCTCGCCCGTCGTTATGAGTCCGTCGATTCGTTGATCGACCGCATGCGGGCGCTGCACCGCGACGCCAGCCTCTCCGAGGTGGCGGACCTGCAAAGTCTCCTGGCGCGGGAGCGCGGGCGCATTCACGACGCCATGCGCGTCATGGACGACCTGGTCGCGAAGTCGCGGGAAGCCGCGTGGTTCGTGGACCTGATCCGCGCGGACAACCGCCGCCTCCTCGGCGACTACGCCGGCGCCTCCCGCGGATACGAGGCCCTGACCCACAGCGGACCTGCGGAACAGTTTTCGTTCCCGCTCGATCCCGCGTCGGCGCGCGCGTATTGCTGGCACCACGCCCTGGCGGCGGACGCGTTAGGCCCGAACGCCGACACCGTGCACCTGAAGGGCATTGCGGATACGCTCGAACTGGGATGCGCGAGCAGCTACTACGGCCGCGACTGGCTGCTGCAGCATCACGTGCGAGGCCTGGTGGCCATGCGCGCCGGCCGGTACCAGGAAGCCGAGCGCGAGTTTTCGCTGGCCATTTTTACGAATGTCGAAGGCTGGTCCCGGATCCTGGTGGAGCTTGCGAAAGCACGCCTCGCGTTGGGCAAGCCGCGCGAGGCGATTGTCGCCCTTCGACCAGGCTATGCGACACGACTCGATGCCATGGGACGGTACGTGCCGATCTCCGAGCTGGACTTCTGGATGTCAACGATGTTCGACGCCGCCGGCGAGGCTGACAGCGCGCGTGTCTACCGCGAACGCGTTGATCGCGCGTGGCGAAACGCGGACCCCGAGTTCCGGTCGCAGATCGCCGCGTCGCTAGGCACGGTCGGGCGTCGCTAGGCGTCACGTTCGCAGGGTCGAGCCTGCCTGACGAGAAGTAGCAGCTGGACCCGGGTCGTAAGGCCAAGGTCGACCCCCCCTTACGATTGATACCGCGACACAGCTCGGCATACTAATGTTCGCGACCAATCACGGCGCGGACATTCGTAACAGCAGGGGTGGTCGGCTTGCGGTCTTTCGTCCCGAAAACGCTGGCGGGCGTTCGCCCCGAACGCGCTGCAATCGTCGTCGCCGCGCTGGTCCTGGCCTGTTCCACCGCCGAGGTCACCGGACCTAACGAGTCCATCGAGACCATCCTCGTCGCACCACCAACGGCGACGGTCGCCGTTGGAGCGACCCTCTCGCTCGAGGCCGAAGTTCGCACCGCCACGGGCGACGTGATCGGGAGCCAGCGCGTCGCCTGGTCGAGCGAAGACGTGGCCATCGCCGAAGTCTCCTCCAACGGCGTCGTCACCGGCTTGAAGGTGGGGACTGTGCTGATCGCCGCGAGTGCCCGCGGTCACGACGCATTCGCCCGCGTGACGGTGAACCCCACGCCGGTGGCCTCGGTGCGACTGTCCTCGACGCACCAGTCACTGTTCGTCGGACAGGTAACGCAGCTCACGGCCGATCCCCTGGATGGCAGTGGCCGGCTCCTCGCGAACCGGCCCGTGACCTGGACATCCAGTGACGTCGATATCGCGACGGTCACGGAGAGCGGCCTGGTGACCGCGCTTTCGCCTGGCGGCACCATCATCACCGCCACCGCCGAAGGACGAAGTGCCTTTGCGTCAATCACCGTCGCCGCGATTCCCATCGCGAGCGTCGTCATCACTCCGGCGGTCAATGATCTTTTCGTCGGCCAGACGACGCAGCTCACGGCTGAGGCGCGTGACGCGTCAGGCGCGCCGTTGACGGATCGCGTCATCGTGTGGGCGACCAGCCGGCCGCAGGTGGCTACTGTTACCTCGGAAGGCCTCGTGACGGCGATCTCGTCAGGCACCGCCACCATCACC
>DATMBT010000597.1:0-3295 GCA_035559475.1 Gemmatimonadaceae bacterium | reverse complement strand
GATCGCGTTGTCCACCAGCAGGCCGACACCTAACGCCAGTCCGCCGAGCGAGAGCACGTTCACCGTCACGTCGAGGGCGCGAAGCAGTACGAGGGCGACGAGTACCGACAGCGGCACCATCAGGCCGATCGCCAGCGACAGGCGCCAGTCGCGCAGGAACACCAGGATCACCAGCAGCGACAGTGCGCCGCCAAGCAGGATTTCCTGGCCCAGGTTGGAGAGCGCGTCCACGACGAAGTCCGCCTGCTCGGCCACCACGGACAGCGTGATGCCTGGGAATTCCGTGTGGAGCTGCTGGACGACCTTCTCGAGATCCTTCGTCACTTTTACCGTGTTCGAGCCGGCGTCCTTGTAGACCACGAGGCCGACCGCCGGTTCGCCATCCAGTCGTGTGAGCGTGACCGGATCGGCGGTCGTGACGACGACTGTGGACAGGTCGCGCAGCTTGATGCCGCTGCCCGGGGGACCCACAGGCGTGTCACCGATCTCGAACGGGGTACGGAACTCGGTCAGGGCGCGAACGGAGAAGCGGAACTGACCGCGACGGATGGTGCCCGCGGTACCGGTAACGTTCGCTGAGCGGATGGCGTTGGCGATGTCGTCACTCGTTATGCCCAGTCCACGCATGCGCCCGGGGTCCACCTCGATGCGGATTTCGTCGCTGGGGGTGCCGACCACGGCGACACTGGCCACGCCGCCGATCTGCTCGAGCCGCCGGGCATAAACATCTTCTGCGGTGCGGGCCAGTTCGCGCAGGTCGCCCTTGATGCTCAGGCTCAATACGGCGATCGGTCGTTCACCGGGATCGCTGGTGAGCAGGGTGGGGCGTTCTGCGTTTTCCGGAAGCCCGCCGCGAGCATTGTCGAGCTGCTCGCGCACGTTGAGCAGCGTGCCCTGCATGTCCGTGCCCCAGGCAAACCGCAGCGTCGTCGTCGCTTCACCGTTCCGGCTGACCGAGCGGAGCTCCACCAGGCCCGGGGTGGCCGCGACCGCCCGCTCGATCGGTTCGGCCACGAAGCGGCTGACTTCCGTGGCCGCGGCGTCGGCGTAGAGCGTGCGGATGGTCAGGACCGGCAGCGTCACGTCCGGCAGCAGCGACACCGGCATCCGGCCTAACGACACCGAACCCAGGAGCACCACACCTAACGTTGCGGCGATGGTGCTGACGGGGCGTTTTATGGCGGCGGAAACGAGCGACACGTCGGGTGGATGTGGGTGGTGGGATGTGGGAGGAAGCGAAAATCAGGTAAGGTCGGTCAGGCGATGGGAGCGAGAAACGCAGTGCGTATCCGAACCGCAGGTTTCTCCCACATCCCACATCTCACATCCATTTTCGAATCAATCCGGCCGGCGGACAGGAGTGCCGGTACTTCCTGTATCCGCATTCACGACGCGAACGGGCGCATCATGCGTCAACGTGAGATGCCCCTCGACAATCACATCATCCCCGACTTCAACCGGAATCAGCCCCGTTCCTGAATCAGGGAGCACTTCGGTGTCGATTCCGTTCGAGCGACCCGGGTTGATGTAGACCCACTGCGCGCGACCGTTCCTGACGACAAAAACCAGTGGCCGGTTGTCGCGCTGGATGATCGCGCGCGTGGGAACCAGCCGGCGGTTGGGAAGCCGCGACGCCTCCAGCTTCACGTCCGCGTACATGCCCGGACGCAGCGGACTCCCGGCGGGAATACGCACGAAAGCGCGACCGGAGCGTGTGGTGGTATCCACAATCGGCAGCACGGCCACGATGCGCCCGATGATCGGCCTGGTGCCGGCGGCGGCGCTGGTCACAATCGCCTGCCCACCTTCACGAATCAGCGGCAGGTCGTGCTCGAGTACCTGCGCGTCGATGCGCAGCGAGGCGAGGTTGACGACGCGGGTGAGCAGTTCGCCGGTGCTGACGCGCATGCCGACCGCCACATGCACCTGGTCGATCAGTCCGTCGAACGGACTGATCACCGTTGCTTTCTCGCGCTCCAGCTTTGCGCGATCGAGCGACACCTGAGCACTCGGCACGCCGGCGCGGATCATTGCCGTCCGGCGCTGTTCTTCCGTCGGAACGCGGCCGCTGACCACCGAGTCGGGATAGTAGCTCTCGCGGAACGTCTGCATCGCGCGATCGAGGCCGGCTTCGGCCTCCTTCACATTGATGTCGAGCGGTCGCGTGTCGAACTGCAGGAGCGTCTGTCCACGACGAACCCGGTCACCCGGGCGGACAAGCACTTTTTCGACGGTCGCGGATATTTCGGACTTGAGTGCCGAAACTTCGTCCGACGCGACCTGCCCGGTCGTGGAAACCGTCAGAATGAGATCACCCTCGCGGACCGCGACCGCTGCCACGGGAAGGGCGAGGGCGGTGGCGGGAGTGGCGTCGGCCGCTGCGGTCGAATCGCCCGACGCCGCCGTGGAATCCGTTTCGGAGCCGTCGGCTTTCTTGCAGCCGGTAAAGGCGGCCAGGCATAGAAGGGCAGCGGCGCTGAGATGTCGCGGCAGAGTCATGACGGTTGGTTCAGATGAGGACCAGCGCTTCAACTACCTTTGTCGTCGGCGGACGTCGAAGGGTTGCCGGTGTCTTGGACAGCCTGTAGAAGATGCGCTCAACTGGCAGGCGATACCACTACGGAAGCTGAGCCCGGGAGTGACGACGAGAATTTGCGGCGCGGACGACCCCGACGCTTGGCTCTTCCGATGTCCCCTGGGCGAGGTCCGTTTCCCAAAAACGGGCGAACCCAAGCGTGAACCCAGTGTAGCACGTCGCGATTTCCACCCCCAGGCCATTCAAAGCGTGATCGGCTCAAGGCTCTCGCAGCTCCCGATCTGGCTCCTCGCCCTGATTTGCGCGGTCCCGATCAGCACCGGGGCGCAAACTCTCGCCACGGTCCGCGGAGCCGTTACCAACGAAGCAGGGCGGCCGCTGGAGCAAGCCCAGGTCACGCTCGACCCGGGGGACGCCAATCGCCAGGTGCGCACCGATCGGGATGGTCGGTACGCCTTCATCGGCGTTCCGCCGGGTGCGCACACAGTTCGCGTGACGTGGGTGGGCTTCACGCCTGAGACCCGCCAATTCAGTCTGACGAGTGGCGACGTGACCGTGGACGTCATGCTCGTCCGAATTACGCGGCTCGACACCGTTGCCGTCGTCGCCAGACGCACCGGCCTTTATGGCTCGGTCATCGCAAAGGACTCGCTGCTACCGGTGCCCGGCGCGCGCATCGAGATCATTGGTGCGCGAAAGGCAGACTCCACCAACTCGTCAGGCACGTTCAACTTCCCGGACCTGAAGGGTGGTTCATAC
>DATMBT010000596.1:0-14812 GCA_035559475.1 Gemmatimonadaceae bacterium | reverse complement strand
CCTCACCATCGCGGGAACGCCACCGGTCGTGGCACTGTCGGCTGGTGCACCAGTGCGCCTGACGAGAAAGGCAAGGTTCGCACTCTACCGCGGCGGGACCGGCGAGCAGTGGCTCGGCTTCACTGAGGCGAACCCGGTCACCGGCGCGTGGATCGCCATCCAGCCGGTGAGCGGTCCCTATGTGCCGTACAACGCGTCTGCGCCACGCAGCAGCGGCATCGCACTCATGGGGCGCGACTCGTCAGGCACGGCGTCCCTGCAGCCCGGGCCGGGGTTACCGGTGGCGATTACGCTGGCCACGCGCACGCTCACGACGCGCCAGGTACGCATGGACGGCATTGCGCGCGGCCGGCTCCTGGATTCGCTGCATTCCCTCATTTCCCTGAGGAACGCACGATGATCGTTGGCTCACCACGTAGCAACAGGCACGAATGTCGCGATGTATCGCATGGCCGTTCTCCGCCATCCGCCCTCCGCCATCCGCCATCCAGAACAGGCCTCGCGCTACCCGCAGCTGTCTTCACCCTGGCGATCATCGTGTTGTTCATCGCTGGCAGCGCGTTCGCTACGACACAGGAGGCACGCGCGTCCGTCAGCACATTGTCCGAACGCCTGGCGTTGGAGGCCGCGGAATACGGCGCCGCGGCACTGCTGCGCGACTGGGACCAGGGCTGGAATGTCAACGTGCCCGTGGGCCAGACACTGGCGCCGTTCTCATATGCGATGGCCGGCGGCGCCCTGAGTGACGTTCGCCTGACGCGAACCAGCTACACCACGTGGTGGGCCGTCAGCCGGGGGTCGGCAGGCGGTGCTGATCACCGCCGCTGGGCGCACCGCACCGTGAACGCCGCGTTCCGGCTCGACATGCCGCCTGATGCGATGGACGCCGCGCTTGGCGTCGCCGACAGTGCCCATGTGATCGGCACGGGAATGGTCATCGGCACCGACAGCGTCGAAGCCATCGCGTCGTGCGGTGTGAGCACGGCGCTCACCGCCGGCATCGCGGCGCCGGACACCACGCGTGTGTGCACGGGCTCCTGCGGCTCTCCAGGTGGCGGAATCGTCGGTTTACCGGCGTTGCAGCCTGACAGCACGATTCCCGCGCGAATCGCCGCGCTGGTCACAACGTTCGTGCCGGACATCGTCATGCTGACGGACACAATCGTCACGCCGGCGCCCGTGATCAGTGCCGGCGTGTGTGACACGCTCGCGCCAGGCAACTGGGGCGACCCCGCTGGCGGCGCCTGCGCGACGTACCTGCCCGTGATTCACGCCGCGGGCAACCTGACGCTGCGCGGCGGTCGCGGTCACGGAATCATCATCGCAACCGGCGACGTCGTCGTCGAGCAGGGAGCCACCTTCGCGGGGCTCGTGATTGCGGGAGACGACTTCGTCACGGGCAACGGTGGTGGATCCGTGCTGGGGGCAGTGCTCGCGGGCGACGGGCGTCGCGGACCGCAGGACCACAGCATGGTCACGGACGGTGGCCTGGTGCGTCGCTCCACGTGCCGCGTGCGACTGGCGCGCCTGGCCGCGGCGCCGCCGATGCGCGTGCGGGACCGCTGGTGGGCGGAATTCGACTGAGCACCGTCACGCAAACGGACAAAAAGTGCATAACGCGGGCACCATGACGACGCGCCTCCGGAATCACGCGCGTCGCGTGATCGCGCTCACCTTCGCGTCAATGCGCAACATGCGACGCAATCTGCTGTTACTCGCCAGAGCGGCAGGTCGTGTAATGGGCAGCAACGACCAGATGACGTCGCTTCAAGCTCTTGGGTCGCCGATCTGTGCGGCGAACGGGTGCGAAACGCGTCGAAGGCCTCGCTGATCTACCGCGCCGGGCGGAGCGGTTCACAGCCGCGACGTACCGCGCGACACAATCGTGTTCACGCCGGATCGCCACGTTAGGCGGCCCGGTTTCCGCGGACCCTCGCACCCGGCCTACCCGTTATGGCGCTCTTCGGTCGCAAGAAATCGACGATCGGGCTCGACGTCGGATCAGGACTCATCAAGGTCGCAGTCATCGACCACAGCCGCGGGGAACCCGAGCTGGCCCGCGTGGTCATCACGCCGCTCCTGGCGGATGCCATCGTCGAGGGCGAGGTCATGGACCCCGGCATCGTCACCGACGCCATTCGCATGGCGCTCGAGCAGTCGGGCCTCAAGAGCCGCGACGTCGTCACCGCCGTCGGTGGCCGCGACGTCATCATCAAGAAAATCCAGATCGAGCGCGTGAAGGAACAGCAGGCGCGTGAGCTGATGCGGTGGGAAGCCGAGCAGCACGTGCCGTTCGACATGGAATCCGTCGAACTGGACTTCCAGATCCTCGATCCCGACGCCAGCGGCGTGGACATGAGTGTCCTGCTCGTCGCGGCCAAGCGGGAGCTGATCGAGTCCAAGATCCGCCTGCTGGCCGAGGCCGGCGCCAAGGCGGCGGTCGTCGACGTCGACGCCTTCGCGCTGCATAACGCATTCGAGGTGAACCACCCGGACGCCATGCGCGGCCTGGTGGGGCTGATCAACATCGGCCATGAGGTCACCAACATCAACATCCTCGACGACGGCGTGCCGATCCTCACCCGTGACATCACGGTCGGGACGCGGCGCTTCCGCGAGGACCTGCAGCGTGAACGCGGTCTTGGCGCCAACGAGGCCGAGGCTTTGCTGCAGGGATACGATCGCTCGCCGCATCTCGACGCGGTGATCGAAGGTCGCGGTGAGGAGATCGCTGTCGGTGTGGAACGCGCGGCCGCCTTCCTGGCGTCGTCGTCGCGGTCGGCCATGCAGATGCGGTCTGTCTACCTCTGCGGCGGCGGGGCCCGCGTGCCGGGCCTGGCCGAAGCGCTCGGCAAGCGGCTTCGCCTGCCGGTCACGCTCGCGAACCCGCTGGCGAACATCCGCGTCCGTGACGGCGCGCTCGACGGTCTCGTGACCGACGAAGTGGCGCCGCTCCTCATGCTCCCGATCGGCCTTGCGCTTCGCAAGGCTGCCTGAGTCCCTCGCCGACCTAACGATGATTGAGATCAACCTGAATCCGGGTGCGTCCCGGAAATCCAAGGGACGCGGTCCCAGCTTCTCGCTCGCCGGCGCCTTCGGCGGCGCGAAGTTGTCGATCAAGGAGCCTTTCCTGATCGTGGCGATCGTGAGCTTCGTCGGGGCCACCGGCTCCGTCGGCGCGCTTCACCTGTCGCAGGCGTCGAAGACCTCGTCGCTCGCGGAGCGGGAAGTGCAAGCCGTCGCCGACTCCACTCGCTTTGCCGTGGTCCTGCGCCAGCGCGCCCAGGCCGAGTCGAAGCGCGACTCCGTGCAGAAGCAGCTCGAGGTGATCAAGGCCATCGACGCCGACCGGTTCATCTGGCCGCACGTCATGGACGAGGTCAGCCGCGCGCTGCCGCCCTACACGTGGCTCAAGAACCTCATTGTCGCGGCGCCGCAGTCCGCGCCGGCCGGCACCGGGCCCGCCCTCGCTCCGGGTGACACCACCACGAAGCCGGTCGTGCCCGAGCTGATGCGATTCCGCGTCGTCGGCCAGACGGTCGACATCCAGGCACTTACGCGATTCATGAAGCTCCTCGAAGCCTCGCCGTTCATCCAGGGCGTCCAGTTGGCCAAGTCGGAAATGGCGATGTTCGACGGCAAGGAAGTCACGGAGTTCATCCTCGACGCCCAATACGAGCGTCCGGACAGCTCAATGATCGTGACGGCTCCCGTCTCAGTCTCGGTGAGGTAACCAGCCATGGCCATTCTTCCTTCGAATCCGCGCGACCAGAAACTGGTTGCCGTTGCCGTCGTGGCGTTCGCGCTCGCGGCCCTCTATTGGAACTTCGTCTGGACTCCGAAGCAGGTCGAGCTCGTGGCGCTGGAGACGCGCCTCGATACGCTCGATGCCCGGAACGCCTCGGCCCGCGCGCGCATCGCGCAGGGTACAGCGGCCGAGCTCGAAGCCCAGGCTGCAGCCTTCTCGCGCGACCTCGAGGTAATGCGCCTGCTCGTGCCGACTGGCAACGAGCTGCCGTCGCTCCTCGAGCAGGTCTCGACCGCGGCGCGTCGTGAAGGTCTCGACATCGCCAGCGTTGAACCGCAGCCCGTCGTGCAGGGCGAGACGTTCGACACCTACAAGTACAAGGTCTCGGTCACTGGCCCCTATCACGCGCTCGGTGAGTTCCTGACGAACGTCGGGTCGCTCACGCGAATCGTGACGCCGGTGAACCTCACGCTGAATCTCTCAACGAACAAGCAGGCGAACGCGGTCAAGCTCGCACCGGAAGGCACGGCAGCCATCGAGTCCCGATTCGAGATCCAGACCTACGTAATCAGGACCGCGCCGCCGGCGCAGGGAGGGAAGTCATGAAGATCGCGTCCCTGATGGTGGCGCTGTCGATCGCGGGGGCAGGCGTTGCATCCGCGCAATCGATGAATGTCACCAGGCCCAAGGCAGCGGCCCAGAAAGCCGCGGCCGCGACCAACGAACACACCCGCCGCATGACGGCGCCCCAGGATTCGACGGGCAACGCCGCGCAGGCGTCGCCGTCGTCGCCATCCTCGGACGCGCCGCAGGCGACCCAGGGTCGTGCGACGACCCAGGCGTCGGCGGGCACCACCGAAGCTCCGAGTGGCGTCGCGAACTTCAGTCGCGAGTCATTCCGCTACGCACGAAGTGGCCGTCGTGACCCATTCGTCACGCTGATGGCCTATGGAGAATTGCGCCCGCTGATCACCGAGTTGCGCGTCACGTCAATCGCCTTTGACCCAATGGGCGGATCCGTGGCTGTGTTGCGTGACCTGGGGACCAAGGAGCAGTACCGCGTCCGCGTCGGCGAGTCGTTAGGCCGCATGCGTGTCGCCAGCATCGCCAAAAAGGCGATCACCTTCACCATCGAAGAGTTCGGCTACAGCCGGCAGGAGACGCTGGCGCTGGTCGATCCCAAAAAGGAGAGCTCGCAATGAGGCGAATTCGTACGCTGGCTGCTCTGGCGGCCGTCGCGCTGGCTGGCGTCGGCTCCGCAAGCGCCGCGCACATCGACGGGCGACCCACCAGCGCCACGCCCGAGCAGGCGGTCGGGGCTGTTACCGCCCTCAGTGTCGTTCCCGGCGAAGGACGGGCCGATGTCGTCATCGCGCTCACCGGGCCGGTCAAGGTCGTTGACTTCATGATCCAGGGTCCGGACCGCATCGTGCTGGACCTCACCGGCGCGCGTCTCAACGCGTTAGGCCGGTCGTATGACCGCAAGCAGCGCGGTGGTATCCGCAATGTCCGCGCCGCCCAGAACTCCCCGTCCATCGTCCGCGTCGTGCTCGACCTGGACGAGAAGCGGACGTACACCGTCGCGCAGTCCGACACCGAGATTCGCGTCTCCGTGAACGGCGGCGAGCGGTTTGTCGCCTGGTACTCGAGCGGCGACAAGACGGTGTTCGCCAGCACGCCCGAAGTGACGAAGCCCGCGCCGGCGACGAACGTCGCCACCGGCACGGTCGTACCGACGGCGCCCGCGGCCTCACCGGCCGCGCAGCCAGAAGCGCCCGTGCTCAAGGTGCAGCCGCCGAAGGCCCAACCGGCCGCGCAGACCGAAGCGCCGGTGCTCAAGGTCCAGCCGCCGGCGTCCCTGCCGGAAGAGCCTGCGCCCAGCGCGCCGGCGAAGTCCGAGCCGGTTCGCATGGCGCCGTCGTCAGCCGTCCAGGCGGATCCAGTTCGTGCCGCCGTTGAATCCGAAACCAGGGCCTCAGCGCCGGTGCGCTCGATGCCCCAGCAGAGCTTCGGCGCGCAGCAGTCGCAGCAGCGCCGCATCACGATCACGTGGGAAGACGCGCCCATCGCGGACGTCCTCGCCACCTTCGCTGAAATCGGCGGCCGCACGATTGTGCGCGGCAAGGCCGTGACCGGAACGGTGTCGGCCGAAATCAAGGACCAGCCGTGGGACGTCGCCATGAAGGCGATCCTCGATGCGCATGGCCTGGCCGCGACCGAGGAGAATTCGGGCATCATCGTCGTCGACAGCTACGAGAACATCCTGCTCCGTCAGTCGAGTGAGCCGCTCCGCATCGAGATGGTCAACATCAACTATGTCTCCGCCGGTTCGCTGGTCGAGACGGTGCGTGGCCTCCTGTCCAAGGATTGTGCTGGTGTCGGCGGTCCCGCGGCAGGCGCGGCGCCTAACGCCCAGCAGGAATGCATGGTGCGCGGAAACGTCGCCGCCGACAGCGGCACGAACTCGCTCATCATCACGGAAGTGGCCTCGCGTACCGCCGGCCTGCTGTCGTACATCAAGCAGCTCGACGTTCGCACGCCGCAGGTGGCGCTCAAGGCCAAGATCATCTCGGTCAGCCGTACGTCCATCGAGCAGCTGGGGATCAGCTACGACCTGGGCAGCTCGGCGGCGTTCTTCAACAACCTGTTGCCGCGTAACGCGCCGACCGGGGACAATGCGGACACGCGTGAAGGTCGCGTCACCCTTGGTGGTGAAGTCCTCGCCGGCATGGGCAACGCGTCGCGCAAGTACAAGAACGGCTCCGCGCTCAACCTGCTGTTCTCCACGGCGCTCGGGAACTACAGCCTCACGGCGTTCCTCGACGCGCTTCGCGAGCAGCAGCTCTCCGATATCCAGGCCGAACCGAGCATCGTGACCCTCGACAATCGTGAGGCGAAGATGCTGGTCGGTGAAGAAACGCCGGTCCGCGTCATCGACGCCGGTTCCGCGTCATCGGTCGGTGTGCCCGCCCGCGCCAACGTGCAGTTCAAGGAGACGGGTATCATCCTCACGGTGACGCCGCACATAACGAGCAACCGCCAGATCCGCATGTCGATCGCGGCCGAGCAGTCGGAACTCCGCATCATCGGCGGCGACCTGGGCTTCACGATCCCGAAGCGGAACGCCACGACGCAGCTCCTGGTGAACGATGGTGAGACCGCGGTCATCGGTGGCCTCACGCAGACCCAGGTGATCAAGAACAAGTCGGGCATCCCGCTGTTGTCAGACCTGCCGTTGATCGGCCGCCTTTTCTCGCAGACGGACACGCGTGAGGAGAAGCGGGACCTGCTGATCCTCATCACACCGCACATCATCGACGAAGGCGAGGCCATTCGCCCGCCGAACAACGACCAGCAGCACTAACCCCACGGAGTCTCCCTCACGATGACTCGCTATTTGCATCGCGCGGCCTCTGTGGCCACCGGCACGCTCGTCAGCCTCGGGCTGGCGGCGTGCGGCGCGACCGAGCTCAATTCGTCTGGAAGTGGTGATGATCGCGTCATCCCTTCCGTCTCGATTGAAATTGAAAGTGCTTACGGGCCGTCGGGCTTCGACACGGTCTCGGTGCGCGCCCCACTTTCGGTGCGCATCCAGGCCAGTGACAATGCCGCACTGCTCGCCGCCGTTACTCGCGTCTTCGCCGACACGGTTCTGATGACGGTCGACAGCGTCGACCTCGGTGGAGGCCGTGAGCTCAACACGTTGATCGATGTCTCGCTCGCTGGCGTCCGCTCGGGACAGCGGGTGTCCGTGCAGACCACCGTCATGGACGGCGCCGGCAATGATGCCGCCGCGCAGGCCTCGGCCACGGCGTTCGACCCCAGTGTTCCGCGGGTCAGCTTCGTGAACCCCGGTGGAACCGTATTCGTCGGCGGCACCTACTCCTTCAACATCCGGGCGGAAGACACCACCGGCGTGTCGAAGCTCGGCTACCGCGCTGTTGGATCCGGCGTCAATAAGGCCGACAGCACGATGTTTGCCGAACCGTTGCCGGCAGTCACCGTCCAGGGGTACCTGTTTACGGTGCCTAACACCTCGCCAGTCGGCGGGACGTTCACGGTGACGCCCTTCTCGGAGAATCGCGAGGCGCTTCGCGCCCAGGGCCAGCCGATCACCGTCCGAATCGTAGCCGCAGGCTCCGACGCGGCGCCGCCGGTCGTGTACCAGACCGTGCCGCCACGCCTCGAGACGCCGGACTCCCTCGAGGTGTTCGCTCGCGACAACGATGGATTCGTGAAGATCGTCGGATTCGTGGCGAAGGACCAGGCGGGGAACGTCCTGTATCGCAGGGCCGATACCCTCCAGACCCCGATCCAGCAGGTGACGCGCAAGATGGCGTTCCGCGCGCCGACTGATCTTCGCGGTCGTACGCTCATGATTACCGCGTACGCCATCGACGCCGCGAACCACACCGGGTATGCCGTCCCAACCGGTGCGGCCGCGGCAGTGAGCGCCGACAGCCTGGGCAAGCGCGACGCCGTTGTTTACGCGTTCGGCCTGACCTACGCGCTGCCGCCTAACAGCCTCGGTGCGGATATCGCCATCGACAGCGTGCGCCGGACCGTGTACGTCTCGAACATCAACCGGAACCAGCTGGAAGCGTGGAGCTACGGCGCCACGTTATCCCCGCTGCCTTCCGTATCGGTTGGCGCCATGCCCTGGGGCATGACCGTCGACAACTCCGGGTCGCTGCTCCTCGTGGCGAACTCCGGCGGTACCAACCTCTCCAAGGTCAACCTGCTCACGCGCCGTGAAGAGGGCCGGGTGAAGACGTCGAACGAATACGTCTATGACGTTCAGTACAGCAAGGACCTGAACTCGGGCGGTTTCAAGTTCAACGTCTCCCCACCAATCGATTACTCCGACCGTCCGCAATACATCGCGCAGTCGGCCAGCGGTGCGCTGTATTACAGCACGCGCCCGACGACGGCCGCTACGCCCGGCACCCTGCGGCGCATTGACAATTTCCTCGATGAGCGCACCGAGCCGAAGCAGATCTGGCAGTACGGGCTGCACGCGAACGGCAAGTATGTCGTCATCAACGCCGACGCGGTTGACGTGATCAAGGGTGCGAACGGCGAGCCTGACGAGATCATCATCTGCGATCACACGCCGGGCCAGAGTCCCACGACGGCCATCTGCGTGCAGTCGTATACCATGGAAGGAGCGGTCGCCCAGCTGGCGTCCGCGCCAACCAACAGCAACGTGGCCGCGGTGAAGGACCTTGACGTCGGGTCCCTGGCATTGCCGGACACCAACTTCGTGGCTGCTGGTGGAGACCGTCGTCGCGTAGCCTTCGGTGAGTCCCATACCGGCGGTCGCGCGGGTCGCGTCCTTGCACTCACCGATCCTTCGGGCACGCCGGCCGGCCAGGAACTGTACTCGGCCCCGCTCGAGGTGGTGGACCTGACGAACAATGCGTCGGACCAGGTCTTCGGCCTGGCGATCAACGGGAACAGCACCAACATCGGCGTGCACGGTGTCGAGACGTTCTTCGCTGACTCGTCGCTGCGACTGCAGGGCAAGTTCGCCACCTTCAACACCGGCGCGGGCATTGCCTTCCACCCGAAAAACATCGAGGAATTCACCACCGACACGCTGGCGCGCGTTGCCTTCGTGGCGTCGGGAGACTTCTCGATCCAGATCGTTGACAGCTACTCGTACCGCCTGCGCGGCCGGATCCCGCTCCGTACGAACCTGTATGGACCGCTCCGTGCCACGCTCCCGACTCCGTCGGACCTGGCGGCCGACCCGACCATCGTTGTGAAGCTCTTCGGCTTGACCCCGGAAGGAATCGTGGTCATAGATGTTCGCCGGGGAGATATCGATAACGCGCGAACTCCGTAACGTCGCGCAGGCACGCAGGTGTACCGCGGGCCCGGCCTTCCCAGGTCGGGCTCGCGTTTTTTTTGGGAGGAGGATGCTCCGCTTTACAACCGCTGGTGAATCGCACGGGCCCGCACTGGTCAGCGTGCTCGAAGGCATGGTGGCCGGACTGCCACTGCTCGCGGAGGACGTGAACCGCGAGCTGGCACGCCGGCAGCAGGGCTACGGCCGTGGGCGTCGCATGCAGATCGAGCGCGACGAGGTGGAGTTCCTGTCCGGGGTGCGTGCGGGCCAGACCATGGGGTCTCCGATCTCCATGCTCATCAGGAACCGCGACTGGAAGAACTGGCAGGACGTCATGGACCCGGCGCCGCGCGAGGGAGACCCCGATCCGCGCCGGCGTGCCGTCACCCGTGTGCGTCCCGGTCACGCCGACCTCACCGGCCTGCTCAAGTATGACCGCGACGACGCGCGCGACGTTCTCGAGCGCGCCTCGGCCCGCGAAACCACGGCGAGAGTCGCTGCGGCGGCAATATGCCGCCGCTTCCTGATGGACTTTGGCGTGAGCGTGGCAAGCCACGTCGTGCACCTGGGCGGCATTGATGCGCTCCGTCCGGACCCCATGCCTGACGACATCAACGCCGCCGCCGACGCTTCCCAGGTGCGCATGCTCGATGCGAACGCCGAGGGACTGGTGCTCGGGCGAATAGACGAGGCCAAGGCGGCCGGCAACACGCTCGGCGGCATCTGCGAGGTCGTGACCAACGGGTTGCCTGCGGGACTCGGCTCGCATGTCTCGTGGGACCGCAAGCTCGACGGGCGACTCGCCGCCGCCCTCATGTCCATTCCCGCGGTGAAGGGAGTCGAGATCGGCCTCGGCTTCGAGACCGCGCGTCGCATGGGGTCCGACGTGCACGATGAAATCGAGCCCGCGCCCGGGAACCCGCGCACCGGCAACGTGCGCCGGAAATCCAACCGTGCCGGCGGCACCGAGGGCGGGATGACCACGGGCGAGCCGCTGGTCGTGCGCGTGGCCATGAAGCCGATCAGCACGCTCATGCGCCCGTTAGGCACGGTGGACGTCGCGACGGGCGGGGAAGCGAAGGCGACCGCGGAGCGAAGCGACGTCACCGCCGTGCCGGCCATGGGCGTCATCGCCGAGGCGATGGTGGCGTTCGTGGTTGCCCAGGCCTGGCTCGAGAAGTTCGGCGGCGACTCGCTTGATGAAACGCGACGGAACGTCGAGGGCTACCTGGCGCGCATCGACGAGCGGATCGGCGGGTGACCGCGCCGCTCGGTCCGCCGCACCTGGTGCTGGTGGGACTCCCGGGCTCCGGCAAGAGCACCGTGGGACCCCTGCTGGCGAATGCGTTAGGCGCGCCGTTCCTGGACCTCGACGCCGAAATCGAGCGCCGCCACGGGCTCACGATCCCGCAGATATTCCTGCAGCGCGGCGAAATCCTGTTTCGCGCCATGGAGCATGCCCTGACCCGCGAGCTGGCGACGAAGCCCGGGATGGTCCTCTCGCCGGGCGGGGGCTGGATGGTGAGTGAGGCCAATGTTGCCCTCCTCCGGCCGCCGGCGCGGATTATTCACCTCGAGGTGAGCGTTCCCACCGCGCTCACCAGGCTCGGAAGTGGCATAGAACGGCGGCCACTGCTTGCCGGACCGGCAGCGAAGGCCCGTTTGGAGGCCCTCTCGGCTGCCAGAACGCCACTCTATAGTAGCGCCGACGCCGCCATAAATACGGAAACCCTTACGCCACAAGAGGTTGCCACTTTTGGCCTCCGGCTTGCCTCGGCGTGGGGATGGCCGATAGGTTAGCCCCCCACACCCACGCGTGCCGTTTCCGGGAAGCCTCCCCGCCTCGAGGAAATAACCCGGAAGTTGTTGCGAACCAGCGGTTTGGGGTGTCGTCGAAATGCTGGTGGTTGCGTTCCCAGGATGCCGTTGTCCGCGGGGAGAGGCCGCAACTTTGCGAAACGTTCGGCCGCTCACGGGGGACTGAAGGGATGACTTTTCGGGTAATGGGACCGCACGAGTGGGGGCGCTTCGCGCCGGAAGCGTGGGGTCACCTGCTTCGATTGTCTGATTCCGGAGCCCTCAACGGCCCGGAACTCGAGCAGGTCATCGAGCGTGCGCTCGCGCAATTCGATGGGCGGATAGCCCTCGACGACTTGCGAGCGTTGATCGATCAGTCGGGCCACGATGAATCAGGATCGGGACTCGACCAGGTGAACGTGCACTAAATCGGGAATTGGGAATCGGGAATCGGGAATCGAAGGATCGGGAATGGCCATAAAGAAGAAGTCTTCAGATGACGCGACCAAGCCAACCGTCCGGCGCATAGCCGGCCGGGGAGCTTCAGCGCGCGCGTCGTCCGTTGCAAAAAAGAAGAAAGCGTCTGCTGCGTCGTCGAAGGCGAAGGCGGCGACGAAGTCGTCGAAGCGTGCGGCCGCCGAGGAACCGGAAAACGGCAACGGCACGGGCGGCGGTGGCGCCCTGGTGATCGTCGAGTCGCCGCGCAAGGCGAAGACACTCGGCAAGTACCTGGGTCGCGGCTATCGCGTGAAGGCAACCATCGGCCACGTGCGTGATTTGCCCGAAAAGAAGCTGGGCATCGATGTCGACAAGGGCTTCGAGCCCGAATACGTCACCATCGCCGGGAAGGAGAAGACGCTCGCGGAGATCAAGGAAGCGGCGCATAACGCGGACATGATCTACATCGCGACCGACCCTGATCGCGAGGGCGAGGCGATCGGCTGGCATGTGGCCGAGCAGATCAAGCGGAAGTCGGGCCCGCGCGTCAGGCGCGTGCTGTTCCACGAGTACACGAAGGACGCGGTACGCGAGGCGATGGAGCATCCCCGCGACATCGACACGCGGCTCGTTGACGCGCAGCAGGCACGGCGCGTGCTCGATCGCCTCGTGGGCTACAAGGCGAGCCCGATCCTGTGGAAGACCGTAAAGAAGGGCCTTTCTGCCGGTCGCGTGCAGACGGTGGCGTTGCGCCTCCTGGTCGAGCGCGAGCGGGAGATCCGTGCGTTCAAGCCGCAGGAATACTGGAAGATCGCCGCCGGCATGGAGCATGACGGCCAGCGGTTTACCGCGCGGCTTCACGCCGTCGACGAGCACAAGGTCGAGATCAAGGATGAAGCGCAGGCGCGCTCCATTGTTACGGACGTCGAACGTCTCGCGAAGGCGACGGCGAAGGCCGCCGGCATGCGCGCGGAATTCGCGTTCCCGCTCACGGACGTCAAGCGTCGCGAGCGGCGCAAGAATCCGTCGGCGCCGTTTACCACGAGCACGTTGCAGCAGGAAGCCGCAAAGAAACTGGGCTACGGTTCAAAGCGCATCATGCGCATCGCACAGTCGTTGTATGAGGGCGCGGACCTTGGTGACGAGGGCGCCGCGGGTCTCATCACGTACATGCGAACGGACAGCACGCGTGTGGCGGAAAGCGCTGCGGCCACCGCGCGCGACGTGGTCAAGCGCGATTTCGGTGAGGAATACCTCGCCGCGGGACCACAGCTCTATCTCAGCAACAAGGCAGCGGCAAACACGCAGGACGCGCACGAAGCCATTCGTCCGACGGATCCCGACCGCAAGCCGGACGACGTCAAGCGTTTCCTGAAGGAAGAGCAATTCAAGCTGTACCAGCTCATCTGGCAGCGCTTCATGGCGTCGCAGATGGCGCCCGCCGTTTTCGACACGACCACGCTCGACTTCCTGCTCGGCGGCGAAGAAGAGGGTGCGACGCCCCTGCATCGCTACCTGTTCCGGGCCACGGGGAGCATCGTGAAGTTCCCGGGCTTCCTGGCGCTGTATCGCGAGTCGCGTGAAGAAGGCGACAGCAAGGCGCTCGAGGACGAACAGCCGCTCCCCATTGCCGAAAAGGGCGAGCGCATCGCAATGACCGAGATCATCCCGACACAGCACTTCACCGAGCCACCGCCGCGCTTCTCCGAGGCGAGCCTGGTGAAGGAGCTGGAGAAACTCGGCATCGGTCGGCCGTCCACGTACGCACAGATCATCTCCACGCTCCAGGACCGTCATTACGTGAATCTCGAGCAGCGGCGCTTCTTCCCGACCGAGTTGGGCGAAAGCGTCGAGCGCGTGATGGTCAAGCAGTTCCCGGACGTGTTCAACGTCGGCTTCACCTCCGAAATGGAAGGGGAGCTCGATCGTGTCGAGGAAGGTCGGCTTGGTTGGCAGCGCGTGCTGAAGGACTTCTGGAAGCCGTTCGAGATTTCATTGAACGACGTGCACGTCGAGTCGCTGATCGCGGAGGCACACGACCTTTCGGCGCTCGAGACAGAGCGGTGCCCGATTGATGGCGGCAAGCTGGTGCCGAAGGGCGGGTTCTTCGGTCCGTTCGTCGCGTGTGAGAATCACCCCAAGACCTGCAAGTACACGCGTCCCATCAAGGGCGAGCGCAAGCCCGCGGAGCTCACGGAGCACAAGTGTCACGAGTGCGGCGCCTTCATGGTGATTCGCCACGGCCGCGCCGGCGATTTCCTTGGCTGTTCCCGGTTCCCGAAGTGCCGCGGGACCCGTTCCATGCCGACCGGCGTGATGTGCCCGAAAGACGGCGGTGAAATTGCGCAGCGACGCTCGAAGAAACGCGGCAAGGCGTTCTACGGCTGCTCCAACTATCCGAATTGCGACTTCGTCTGCTGGGACAAGCCCGTGGCGGAGATCTGTCCCGAATGCGGTTACCTCGGGGCCGAGATGAAGCGCAACAAGACGCGTGGCGAATACCGTCGTTGCCTCAAGTGCGGCAACGAGTGGGATGTTGCGGCGCCGGCTGAGGCGGAGGCTGAGGCGCTGGCCGGGTAGGTGTGTTTTTCAGAAGAGAAGGCCTCCGAGCTTTGGTTCGGGGGCCTTTTGATTTACGCGGATGCTTCAAGACATTTTCAACGCGGAGGGGCGCGGAGGTGTCGCGAAGGAGCGCGGAGATTTACGTGACGGTTAGGCGGAAGCAGCAAGCAGTGAACAACTGCCAAGTATCACGATTTGGAACCGTTTGACCTCCATCTCCCCCGCGATACCTCCGCGCTCTCCGCGTTCAAAATGTTTTGAAGTATCCGCGTAAATGAAAAGGCCCCGAACCGAAGCTCGGAGGCCTTCTCTTCTGAGAAACACACCCTACCCCGCCAGCGCCTCAGCCTCAGCCTCCGCCGGCGCCGCAACATCCCACTCGTTGCCGCACTTGAGGCAACGACGGTATTCGCCAC
>DATMBT010000595.1:0-6615 GCA_035559475.1 Gemmatimonadaceae bacterium | reverse complement strand
GCAACTTCGCGAGCATCGCCGGGGTCAGCACCCGACAACCACACGCCCTGGCGTGAGCCAGATGCCACCGCAAGCGCTGCGCAGCAGTTGGCCGCGGCGGCATGCGATGCTTCTGGTGCCACGATGCATTGATCATTCCACCTTCAAGATAGCGCCCGATGAAGCGAAGATTGGGCCAGGAGTTCATTCAACCATCACCCAGCGCCCAGCGCACAAGCCGGGCGTCGACGGGCCTGGAAAAGCGCCACTGGCGCTGCCTGACGAGTCGCCTGACACTCTCTGACAACTCGCCGCAGTCGAAGTAGCGAATGGCGCCCGCGTCCAGGACTGGAATCACCGCGAGGGTGCACTGAACGCAGCAGTGCGTACCTTTGGGATAGCCAAGGTGGAAGTGCGACCGCATGATCCCGAACGCGAGGTCCCGCTCCACGCGTTCATAGAACTCGGAGCCTCCGAACCTTCTCCCCAGCGCCTTCTGTCCGGCGACGAGGAGAGCGCTCCGAACGAATGTGCCGACGGACGCCCCTGAAATGGAGAACCCTTTTGGGTGCTTGAAGCGTTTCGGCAGGGCGACGTCGGGAAAGGCTTCCAGTTCGGCCGGTACGACGTCGCGTACGAACGAAACGTCCTCACGGGAGAGTCGTGGGCTCGTTCGTGCCCGGTCAGCGACTACCCATAACGCGTCGAAGTTCATGGCAGGATCTGTCGTACGCTCAAGCGCCGAGGATTATTGCCAACCGGTAACCAACCCAGACGGCGGCGAGACCGAGAGTGACCGAAGCAAGCACATTTGCCGCCGCACTTACCCACGCGTGTTCGCGACCGAGAAAGAACGTCTCATAGGCGAACGCTGAAAACGTGGTGTAGCCGCCCAGGAATCCCGTGATGAGGAACAACCGCGTCGCAGGTGAGAGCACGTGTGCACGTTCCGCAAAGCCCGCGAGAACCCCAATGGCAAGGCAGCCAGTGGCGTTCACAAACAGCGTTGACCAGGGGAAGCGCGGCGCACCAGTCGCGTGCAGTACGAGTCCGCCGAGCAGGTAACGAGCGACCGAACCCAGGAAACCGCCACCACCGACCAGTAGAAGATCTTTCATCGGTTCTCTCCAGGGACCACGCGCGACGGCAACCCGAGACTGTTGACCACGGCCTGGAATCGTGGCTCTCCATGGAGATCCGTCAGGAAGGGTTGCGTGGCTATCGAATACATCCAGTCGGACCGCTCGGTGACCCCCCGCTGGAGCTCCGTCAACGCTGCATCGCGCTCGCCCAGATAGAGATGGGCCTCCGCCCGGTAGAGCGCCGGAAGTGTGGTCTTCACGATGGGATCGAGCAGCTCGCGCGCCTCATGAACGCGGCCCGCCAGCGCGTACACCACTCCGAGCGCCCAGACGAAGATCGGAGCACGGTTCCCGCGCTCAACTATCTCGCTCACAACCCGAATGCCCTCCTCGTGTTTTCCCTGCAGGCTCAGGATCGTTCCGAGGAAGAGGTACGCTCGAGGAAACGTCGGATTCTTTGCAATCACGCGACGAAACTGTACTTCCGCTCCCGGCAGGTCGCCCGCCAGCATGTGGACGATCCCGATGTTCATGAGCGGCAGGACCGAGATCGGATCGAGCAGCAGTGCCCGTTCGGCGATCGGCATGGCTTCGTCGGACCTGCCGATGCCGGCCAGGAACGCGGACAGCCAGCGGTGCGCTGTTTCATGATTGGGGTTCAGTTCGATCGCGCGCCGAAACTCGCGCAGCACACCGTCCCAATCCCACTCCCAGTGCATCTTCACGAAGCCGAGTGACGCGTGGGCTTCAGCAAGTGACTCGTCAAGCTCCAGCGCGCGACGAGCGGCGTCCGCCGCGATCGGGAACATCTCAGCCGGTTCCGCGAACTGCCACGACGCAAGCACGGCCGACGTGTCCGCGAGTCCAGACCACGCAGGTGCATACGAAGGGTCGAGGGCCAGTGCCTGCTGAAACAGTTCCCGCGCGCGACGCATGCCCGCCTCGCTGCGATCGGACCAGTGATGCCGGCCGAGAAGGTACAGGTCGTAGGCTTCGAGAGTGCGCGTCGCGGCCACTGGCACCTGGCCACGAAGCTTCCCGAGTTGCAGTGCGCCCGCGATCGTGTCTACAACCCGGCTCGTGATTTCATCCTGGAGGGCAAACACATCGCTCACGGTGCGATCGAATGTGTCGGACCAGAGCGGCGAATCTTCGGAGGCACGAATCAGCTTCGCTGAGAACCGCAGCCGCTCGCCAGCGCGACGCACACTCGCTTCGAGAACGAACTCTACGCCGAGCTGCGCGGCGATCGCGGAAAGCGACAGCGACTGGCCGCGGAATGACGCGGCCGATGTCCGGGAGACAACGCGGAGTCCCTCGAGGCGCGATAAAGCCAGCGTGAGTTCCTCGGTAAGTCCCTCGCCGAAGTACGCATCCTCAGGTGTTCCACCAATAGTGGCGATGGGCAGCACGGCGACCGAAAGGCGCGACGCAGCTGCCACCGTGCCCGTGAGCGGCGACGGCGACCGTGACACCGCCTGGCGTTCGGCGCTCGTGGACATCCCGAGCGCGAACTCGCGCGCCGACGACGGACGATCGCCGGGCTCCTTGGCCAGCGCGCGTGATAGCAGCGCCACAACGGCGTCGGGGACCTCCGGACGCGCGGCACGTGCATCGGGAGGCGCCGCGGCGAGGTGCTTTGAGAGAACACTCATCGCCGTCGGACCGGTGAACGGCGGCGTCCCCGTGAGCATCTCGTACAGCACACATCCGAGGGCATAGATGTCGGACCGCGCATCGATGTCACGTTCGCCCAGCGCCTGCTCCGGGCTCATGTAGGCGACCGTGCCTATCGTCAGCCCTGCCTGCGTCATTGTGTCCGCCGGTGCAGCGCTGGCGCGTGCGATGCCGAAGTCGGCGAGCAGCGCATGTCCGCTGCGGGCGATGAGGATGTTCTCCGGCTTCACATCGCGATGAATGACGCCCTGCTCATGGGCGGTCTGCAGCGCGTCAGCGATCTGCCGTGCGATCTCGAGCGCCTGTTCCACCGGGAGCCGTCCCTCACGCACGAGTCGCGCACGCAGCGACTCGCCGTCGATGTACGGCATGACGAAGTAGAGCGCGCCCGCTGCTTCGCCCGAATCGTGGAGCGGCAGGATGAATGGATGACGGAGATTCGCCAGCACGCGTATCTCGCGATGGAAGCGCTGCACATCCAGCAGCACGTCGCCGCCCAGGACCTTGATCGCAACGGGGCGATCGTGCCGCACGTCGCGCGCGAGATACACGGTCGCCATCGCGCCCGCGCCGAGCTTTCGCTCGACCACGTAGCGATCAGCGAGTGAGGTGGCGAAGTCGGTGGATGGCGCGGTCACGGCGGGGAACGGTGACTCTTTGATGAGTAATCCGGCTGGGAACGCGAAGCCATTCAACGCGGCGTTGCGGTGCCAATACGGGCGCGCAACCAGCGGATCTGCCCGCGATGGTTGATCTCGTCTTCGGCGACATGGAACCACCCCCAGTGCGCATTCATCGCGGGAGCAGCGACAAGAGTCTGCTCCAGCCATGCATCATCACGAGCGGCAAGGCCCTCGAGGGTTACTCGACGAACCTCACTGAGTTCGTGAACGTAGTGCTCGAGCGGCCGGCCGCGAAGGAGACGTCGCGCCTCAGCGCCCAGTGTGAGCGCGGGCTCCCACGCTGCTTTCTCGAGTGCGGATGGAGCCCGGTCTTCAAACATGAGAAACTGATACCCACGCTCGACCGCAGCGATGTGAGCCAGCAACGCGCCAATGGAGTTACTGGAGTCGTCATGCAGATGATCCAGTTCTGCGATGCTCATTCCCTCAACGGCGACCAGAGTTGTATGGCGCGCGTAGAGTAGCATGCCCACCAGTCTGCCGATCGTGGGTGTGTAGCCTGGCAAAGGCTCGATGCGAACGGATCGTGACGACATCACTCGATCAGTGAACCTGAGGGATGAATCGACCCGTTCGGTCCCGATAGCTCTCCCACGCCGGACCAAAACGCTCCTGAAGTTGATGTTCCTCGATGGGAATCCGTGTCGCTGCTACCGCACTCACCAGGATGAGACCGGATAGTCCGAGAAGCCAATTTGCTGACAGCAGGAACACGAGGAGCATGATAGCGATGAACGACGCATACACCGGGTGCCGGATCCAACGATACGGACCCGTCATCACGAGTTCATGCGCATCGTAGAGGCCAACACCGCCTCGGTAGTTATTCCCAATGCTCTGAAAGCTCCAGGCAAAGAACATGAGCACCGGCAGCAGGAGCGCCACCGCGAGCCACCGCACGGCGGGTACAATTGGGAGGTAGGTCCAGGCAAGAGCGCGCGGCCAGAAAAGCCACGCGAAAAGTGCCGCGTAAAACACGAGACCAAGTGCCCCACGCACGAAAAGCAGTCCCCGAACTTCTCGTGAGAGCTGATTGATTGTCCCGCCGTGCTGACGGGTAGCACTCCGCACGGTCCGCGTCGCGATTGTGCCGGCGACGGCGAATGCGACGACAAAAGCAAGCTTGAACCACATTCGACTACCTGGCGTGTGTTCGGAAGGCAAACACGCTAGCGAATTCCCGCCGCGGCATTGGGCCGACTCGGTGTACCGGCCACCGGCTCCGTCTTGCGCTGGCGGGGATACGTCTCGTCGAGCGTGTTGCCGTCGTAGAGCCGGCCGTTCTTCATCACCATGCGGACCGAGTTCGTGTTGCGGATGTTGTCGATCGGATTCCGGTCGAGCACGACCAGATCGGCCAGCTTGCCGGCCTCGATCGACCCGAGGTCGAGCGACAACCCGATCGCTTCCGCCCCGAAGATCGTCGCGCAACGCAGCACGTCATGGTTCGACATCCCGCCGCTGGCGAGCATCCACATCTCCCAGTGGTAGCCGAGCCCCTGCAACTGTCCGTGGCTGCCAACGCCAACACGACCACCTGCCTTGACGATGTCGTTGGCTCCCTTCGCAATCTTGTCGAACGAATATTCGTCGCGCTGGTACCAGCCGGCATCGTTCCCACCACCACGCTGCCCCCGCACACGCCGGCGTGATTTCGACGCGAGCTCCTCATACGGCGTGAACCGCTGAAGCTTGGGATCGGCATACACGTTTTCAGTCGCGTAGAAGTAGTTCTCGGCGAACGGCCCGTTGTACGCGACGATCAGGGTTGGTGTGTATGCGATGCCGCTCTGCGCAAAGAGCGCGGTGACGTCCTTGTAGAAAGGGAATACCGGGATCGAGTGTTCCTGGCCCGGATACCCATCGATCGCCATCGTCATGTCGTATCGCGTATCGAGCGCACCCTCGGTAGTCGGCATGATGTTCTGCTCGCGCGCGGCCGTGAGGATCCATTGCCGCTGCTGCCGGTTCCCGCCGATGTACATCTTGAGCGTCTTGGTGTCGTAGTACTGGCTGTACCGGCGCATGATGCGGCGCGCATGCTCCTGGTCGCGAATCTCCTCGCCAGCGCCCGGCTGGTAGACAGCGGAGAACAGGCCCGGCCCCGTGGAGTAGATGCGCGGACCAATCTCCGCACCCGCTGTCACGAGATCTTCATACGACAGCACATCGGTCGTCCCGGTCTGCGGATCGCGCGTGGTCGTGACTCCATACGCCATGTTGACCAGGTACGACCACGGCTGCTGGTGGATGCCGCTCCGCAATCCGAGGTGCGCGTGGGTGTCAACGAAACCGGGGAGAATTGTCTTGCCGCTCACGTCGATCACGCGCGCGCCCGATGGCACGGTCACGCTGCCTGACGCGCCCACGGCAACGATGCGATTGTTGCGCACGACGATGTCACCGCGCGCAATCACTTCGTCGCCCTTCATCGTGATGATGCGCGCGCCGCGGAACACGGCCGTTCCCTGGGGAATGTCGCGCTGGCCGCGAAGGATGATTTTCGTTTCGACAGGCTGGTAACGCGGCGGTTGCGCCGCGGGCGCAGCACCGGCCGCCGGCGCCGGCGGTGTCGCCGGGGTTGCGGGCGCCGCAGCGGCAATCGAGTCGTCGATCTGCCGGGCGCGATCGAGATCGTAGACGAAGTGCGAGTTACCGATCGACCAGTGCACGCGCCGGCCGTCGCTACTCCATGCCGGGAACTGTCCACCGATCTCAGTTAGTCGCCTGACCGGGAGCTCCGCGTTGTCCGGTGTGCCGAGGCTGATCGTCGGAGCTTCGCCCGACTCGATAAGCGGGAAGACGAACAGGTCGTTCGCCACCTGCACGAGCACGTTGGCGCCATCTGGGGAAAGGCGCGCCGTCGCTGCGGACGATGCCGCGGTTGCCTCGGGTCCGCGCGCGCCGGTCACTCGCAGGTGCGTGCGCTCATCGGTGCCGTCCCATCGCATGGAGACCAGCCCCGAGCCGCCGCTATACATATAGATGCGGGCCGTGTCCCGTGCGAAGTGCACTCCGCCACGACCGCCCGTCGGTGCGATCAACGTTGCGCGTCCACCATTCGCCGGAACCCACACCAACTCGGCGGCACCACTGAACCCGCCTTCCTCGAGGGCCGGTTGCGCGGGTGAACGCGTCACCACGATGCGCGAGGCGTCAGGCGACCACACGGGCTGCGAATACATTGCGCGCGA
>DATMBT010000594.1:0-10049 GCA_035559475.1 Gemmatimonadaceae bacterium | reverse complement strand
GATCGGGTCGTGGGCCGTGGGCACTGCCGTGAACCTTGAACGTGCCATGAGGCTTGGCGAACGACTGGGCGGGCACCTGGTGCAGGGGCATGTGGACGGCGTCGGTACCGTGCTCGACGTCCGCCGGCGGGAGAGCGCGCTGCTGATCGACATTGCCGTGCCCAGCGAAGTGGCGCGGTTGCTTGTTCCCCACGGTTCAATCACGGTCGACGGGGTCAGCCTGACCGTGAATGAGCTGCCCGCTCCGGGGGCCCTGCAGGTCTCGCTGATCGAGTGGACCGAACACCACACGACGTTAGGCCGCCTCCAGCCCGGGGACCGGGTCCACCTCGAGGCGGACGTGATAGGCAAATACGTACACGCCATGCTGGGGCCCTATTACGAACAGGAGGCAGGAGGCAGGAGGCAGGAGGCAGGGGAGGACTGAGGCCTGCGGATTGCGCCGCAAGGCCTCAAGATTTCAACCGTTTCGTTCCTCTCCTGCCTCCTGCCTCCTGCTTCCTGCCTCCTCGCCAGCTAGGATTCAGTCATGGCATTTGGCACTGTAGAACAGGCGATCCGGGACATCCGGGCCGGGAAGTTTGTCGTCGTCGCCGATGACGAATCGCGCGAAAACGAGGGTGACTTGATCTGCGCCGCGGAGCTGGTGACCACGGACATGGTCAACGTCATGCTCAAGGCGAAAGGCATGATCTGCCTCGCGCTCGAACCGGCTCGCGTGGCCAGCCTGGGCCTCGCGCTCCAGGCGCGCGAAAACACGGACGCGATGCGAACCGCCTTTACGGTCAGCATCGATGCCGCACCGCAATACGGGGTGACCACCGGGATCAGCGCGTCGGACCGGGCGGCCACCATCCGCGTGGCCGCAGACCCGACCAAGGGGCCCGCTGACATCCGCACGCCGGGTCACGTTCATCCGCTGCGGGCCCGCGGCGGCGGCGTGCTCCAGCGCGTCGGGCACACCGAAGCGGCGGTGGACCTCTGCCGCGCCGCGGGTCTCACACCGGCCGGTGTGATCTGCGAGATCCTCGACGAAGAAGGCCACCCGATGCGCCGCGACGCGCTCGATCGTTATGCGGCGACGCATGGCCTGACGTTCATCACGGTCTCGGACCTGGTGGCGCACCGCCTGTCAACGGAGCGGCTCGTACACCGTGTGGCCGAAGCGCGCCTGCCCACCGACATCGGGAATGACGACTGGCGGATCTATGCCTACCGCAACGACGTCGATGACCGTGAACATGTGGCGGTCACCTACGGCAACATCCACGCCGCCGATAGCGTCCTCGTTCGCATGCACTCGAAATGCCTGACGGGCGACGTGTTCCACTCGCGCCGCTGCGACTGCGGGTGGCAGCTCCACAAGGCGATGGAGGCGATCGTCGCCGAGGGAAGTGGCGTGATCGTGTACCTCGACCAGGAAGGACGTGGTATCGGCCTCCTCAACAAGCTCAAGGCGTACGAGCTGCAGGACGCCGGGCACGACACCGTCGAGGCCAACGAGAAGCTCGGCTTCGCCCCGGACCTCCGCAACTACGGTATCGGCGCGCAGATCCTCCTCGACCTCGGCGTTAGGCGGATCAGGGTGTTGACCAACAACCCGAAGAAACTCGTCGGCCTGGGCGGCTACGGACTGGAGATCGTCGATCGCGTCCACCTCGCCGCGCCCACGACCGACGAAAACGCGGGCTACCTCGACGCCAAGCGCGACAAGCTCGGCCACCTGCTGTCGACCTGAATGGCCGAATTCAGCGGGACCCCGCACGGGGCCGGACGCAAGGTGGCGGTCGCCGTGAGCCGGTTCAACGAAGACGTGACGCAGAAGCTGGTGGATGGCGCGCTCGACGCGCTGGTCCGCCATGGCGCGGCCCTCGATGACATCGACGTCGTCTGGGTGCCAGGTGCATGGGAGCTGGGAGTCACCGTGAGACGACTCCTGTCCATGGACCGCTATGACGCGGTCGTCGCATTGGGCGCAGTCATTCGGGGCGAGACACCTCACTTCGATTACGTCGCCGGGGAATGCGCGCGATCGCTGCAACTGGCATCAGCCGAGTTCGAGACCCCTGTCTCGCTGGGCGTACTGACCTGCAACACGACGGAGCAGGCGTTGGCACGCGCTGGTGGCGATCACGGTAACAAAGGGTGGGATGCGGCCATTGCAGCGCTCGAAATGATTGACCTCATGGATCGACTCGATGCCGCTGACGACTCATGAGATCCGCGTCCGGCGGCGCGCGCGAGCCCGCGCGCTGCAGGCGTTGTATGCCTGGGATCTGATTCCGGATGGCGGGCTGGTAAAGGTCGGTGAGCGACTCTTCGCTGACCTTGCGGTGGGGCCAGCCGAGCGTGGCATCGCTTCGCCGCTCCTGTTGCATGCTGCGGGCGCCGTGAAGGAAATCGACCTCGACCTCGCGGCCGTCACCACCAACTGGCGACTCGAGCGGCTCAGCGCCATCGACCGATCTGTCCTGAGACTCGCGGCGACCGAGCTGCGAATCGGTGAGACTCCGCCTCGCGTGGTGATCAAGGAAGCCGTTCACCTGGCTGAACGCTTCGGCACGGATGAGAGCGCCCGGTTCGCCAACGGCGTGCTCGATGCCCTGGCACGGCGGATGGGGAGAATCTGATTGCGGCTCCTCCTGGTGAACTGGCAGGACCGAGAGAATCCCCAGGCCGGCGGCGCCGAGATCCACTTGCACGAGATCTTTGGCCGGTTGGCTGCGCAGGGTCACGAAGTGGCCATGCTGTGCGGCGGCTGGCCCGGCTGCGCCCCGAAAGCCGTGCTCGATGGCATCGAAGTCGTCCGGGTAGGTACTCGCAACTCCTTTCGCCTGCTCGCGCGTGGTGGGTACCGCGACCACTTCGCGAGTCGGCCGTTTGACCTGCTGATCGAAGACATCAACAAGATGCCGCTGCACACGCCACGGTGGGGCAAGGTCCCGGTGGTCGCGGTCGTGCCGCACCTGTTCGGGTCGACAGCATTCCAGGAGCTGCCAGCGCCCTTGGCTGCCGCTGTCTGGCTGGCGGAGCGTCCCATTCCGTGGGTCTATGGCAGCGTCCCGTTCGAGGCCATCAGCGAGAGCACGGCGAACGACCTTGTGGCCCGAGGGATAGCCCGTGAGCGGATCAGGGTGATCTACTGCGGCATCGACTCGAAGCACTACACGCCGAACCCTGCCGAACGGTCCGATACCCCGGTGTTTGCGTACCTCGGGCGGTTGAAGCGCTACAAGGCCGTGGACCTGGTGATTCGTGGTTTTGCCCGTGCCGCGCTTCCGGGCGCCACACTCGAAGTGGCTGGCTCGGGCGACTATCGCCCGGCGCTGGAGCGCCTCGCGAGCTCGCTTGACCTCGGTGATCGCGTAAGGTTTCTTGGGCGAATCAGCGAAGCTGAAAAGCTCCGGCTCCTGCGCCGCGCCTGGGCCCTGGTCTTCACGTCGCCAAAGGAGGGCTGGGGAATTACGAACCTCGAGGCCGCGGCGTGCGGGACAGCGGTCATCGCATCCGACTCACCGGGCATCCGTGAATCCGTGCGTCATGGTGAGACGGGATTCCTTGTGCCTCACGGGGACCTGGATGCGTTATCGGCCTCAATGAAGCAAGTCGCGACGGATCGCACGTTGGTGGAGCGGTTGGGTATGCGGGGGCGATCCTTTGCGGAAACGTTCACATGGGAGCGGGCAGCGTCGGAAACGGCGCATCACCTGGTCGAAGTGATTGAGGGTGGAGGATAATCCCGGTGGAAATCGTCTTTCAGTCGCATAATGCCACGGTATCCGAGCGGACACGCCAGAGCGCGATCCGGTCGCTGGAGAAGCTGGCCCGGCGCCTGACGCGGTCCGTGTCCGGCGTGATCCGCTTCGAGGAAGACGGCCGCATGCGGCGTGTCGAGCTCGAACTGCAGGGCCGTGGGCGTCTCCTCGTGGCCGAGGGGACGGGTCGTTACTACGGGCCGGCGCTGGCCGCGGCGCTGGCGCACCTCGAGGCGCAGCTGCGCCGCGTGGGCAAGCTCGGCACCGTCCGCCGGTCCCGGGCCCGCCGTCCGGTTCGCGCCTAACGAGGGAAGCGCACACGTGGCCGTAACCGTCGGCAAGTTGATCGAGCGGCTGAAGGCACCGCTCCAGCTGGAGCAATTGGGTGGCACGGACGGCCACGAACGCGAGATCGAGAACCCGGACGTTTCGAGTCCAGGGCTCGCCCTCGCGGGGTACGTCGGCCGGTTCACCGCGCAGCGCGTGCAGATCCTCGGCGAAACGGAGATCACCTACCTCAGCACGCTCAGCGAGTCGGAACGGAAGCGCATCCTGACGCAGTTCTTTGCGTTTCCGATCCCGTGCGTCTTCATCACGAAGGGTCTCGAAGCGGTGACTCCCCTCGTGGACCTGGCCGTCGCCGCGCACGTGCCCGTGTTACGCTCGCCGCTCAAGACCGCCGAAGTGTACCGGCGCCTGAAGCCGGTGATGGAAGAGTTGTTCGCACCGAGCAGCACGATACACGGATCGCTCGCCGACGTTTTCGGCGTCGGGGTGCTGTTCACGGGCGCCAGTGGCATCGGGAAATCCGAGTGCGTGCTCGACCTTGTGGAGCGTGGACACCGGCTGGTCGCGGACGATCTCGTGATCTGCTTCCGCCGTGGGAACGACCTGGTCATCGGCCGCGGCCACGAGCTCCAGCGGCACTTCATGGAAATCCGTGGTGTCGGGTTGATCGACGTTCGCTCGATCTTCGGCATCCGCGCCGTGCGGCAGCAGAAGCGCATCGAAGTGGTCGTTCAGCTCCTCGAGTGGGTCGAGGGCGCCCCAGTGGACCGGACCGGTCTCGAACCGCAGGTGACCACGATCCTCGGCGTCGAGTTGCCGAAGATCACGGTATACTTGAACCCCGGCAAGAACATCACGGTCATCGCCGAAGTCATCGCCATGAACCACCTGCTCCGCTACTACGGCGAAAATCCCGCGGAAGCGTTCAACCAGCGACTCATCGGTCGCATGCGGGACGCGCGTGACGCCAAACAGTACCTGGTCCAGGACGATGAGTAGCGTGCGGGCCCTCGTCGCCGGCCACGGCACGTTCGCCGCCGGCATGTTGTCCGCGATCGAGCAGATCACGGGTCGCACGGACCTGTTCCTCGGCGTGACGAACCACGACCTGTCCGCGGCTGATGTCGAGGCGTTGATGCGCGAACGGCTCGACTCGTCAGGCGCTACCGTGATCTTCACCGATTTGCCCGCGGGCAGTTGCACCATGGCCGCGCGGCGCATCCAGCGCGAACGACCGGATCTCGCGGTGGTTACCGGCGTGAATCTCGCGACACTCCTCGACTTTGCGTTCCATGACGACGCGGGTGACGTGCACGCAGTCGAGCACGCGGCGGACAAGGGAAGGGCCTCGCTGGTCGTCACCGGAGGACCGCGTGGCGCTTGAGTTGTATCGGATCGACGACCGGTTGATTCACGGCCAGGTCGTTGTTGGGTGGGGGCAACCGCTGGACCTGGGTTTCATCGTACTGGTGGACGACGAAGTCGCCTCCAGCGACTGGGAACAGGAGTTGTACCGCATGGGCGTGCCACCTGACATGGATGTGTACTTCGATGGCGTCGAGGCAGCCGCCACGAACCTCGAGCGTTACCAGGACGATGATCGCCGCGGGCTTCTGCTGACGGGCGACATTGACACCATGACAAGGCTGGTGGATTCGAGCGACGCGATTCGCCGCGTGAACGTCGGCGGGATTCATCATCGTCCCGGGCGCACGCAACGGTTGCGTTATGTGTTCCTCTCGCCCAGCGAAGAAGAGCAGCTCCGCGCGCTGGCCGGACGGAACATCGAGGTCACCGCGCAGGATGTGCCGGCAGCGAGACCGGTTCCGCTCGACGAACTGCTCGCGGGCAACGGCTCATGAGTGCCCTCGACGTGCTCGTGCTCTCCCTGCTCGGGGGCGTGCTGGGGCTCGACACCGTGAGCTTTCCCCAGGCCATGCTCTCGCGCCCCATCGTTGGGGCAACGCTCGCCGGCGCCGTCGTTGGCGACGCCTCGTCAGGGTTGCTCATAGGGGCCGCGCTCGAGCTGTTCGCGGTGGAGACGCTTCCCTTTGGCGCCAGTCGGTATCCCGAGTGGGGCTCGGCCGCCGTTGCGGGCGGCGCGCTGTTCACGAAGGCGGCATACGGATTCGACGCCGGTCGCCTGACGATGTCGGTGTTGATCGCGCTCCTCATGGCGTGGATCGGCGGCTGGTCCATGGTGCAAGTGCGGAAGCTCAACGCGATGTGGGCGCGGAACCGGCACGAGGCTGTGGCCCGGGGGACGCGCGGGACGGTGATCGGGCTCCAGGTCGCCGGGATTGCCGCGGACCTGGTGCGCGGCATCGTGCTGACCGCCATCGGGCTGGTGGTGTTTGCGCCACTGCAAACAGCCGTGCTGCAGTCGTGGGGCAGCAGCGCCCCGCTGTCGCGAGCCGTGGTCGTCGGCGCCGCGGGCGCGGTGTCGTTAGGTGCGGCGTACAAGCTGTTCCACGCCGTGCCGGGTTTTGCGTGGCAGTTCGCGGTGGGCCTGGCGGCTGGACTCGCGGCGGTGGCCTGGCTATGAGCGAGTCCCCGATGGGCCCGCAGCCCACGCTCCCGCTCATGACCCGCGTGGGCATGTTCTTCCGCTTGCTCGCGGTGCAGGGCGCGTGGAACTACGAGACCCTCGTGGGCAATGGCATCGGCTTCTGCGTGGAGCCGGCACTGAGGCGGTTGCCGGGGGGACCGGATGGCGATGCCTACCATGCGGCGCTTGCGCGGGAGAGCCAGTACTTCAACGCACACCCCTACCTCACCAGCGTGGCGGTCGGCGCACTGGCGCGTGCGGAGCTCGAGGGCGAGGCACCGGAGCGCATCGAGCGGTTCCGGACAGCGCTCTGTGGCCCGCTTGGTGCGCTCGGTGACCGCCTGGTCTGGGCCACGTTCCTTCCGCTCTGCTCCTTCACGGCGCTCGTGGTGTTCGGGCTTGGCGCCTCGCCCCTGGTGACCGTCGCCACCTTCCTCGGGCTGTACAACGTCGGCCATCTCGGGCTGCGCATCTGGGGACTGCAGGCCGGGTGGCGCCATGGCCTGGCTGTCGCGCAATCGTTAGGTCATCCGCTGTTGCAGCGCTCCTCGCCGCAACTCGGCAAGGTCGCGGCCGTCCTCGCGGGCATGGCGCTTCCCCTGGCGATCCAGCGCGTCATCGGGCCCGGTCACGTGCTCCTCGGCGGAACACTGGTTGGCGTCGCGGCAGGCGCGATCCTGCTCGCCCGTCTCCACGGTCGCGCCGAGGGATGGAAGATCTCGATCGGCCTCCTCACGGCATTTGCCCTGTACTCGGTGGTGCGATGATGTGCGAACGCGAAGTGCGCATCGAAAACCGCAACGGACTCCATGCGAGGCCCGCGGCCGAGATCGTCAAGGCGGCCTCAAAGTTCCGCAGCGAGATCACCATTCGCCGCGACGACCTCGAGGTCAACGGGAAGAGTATCATGGGAGTCATGATGCTCGCCGCTGAATACGGGACGACGATCTTCCTTCGCGCCGACGGCGATGACGCCGAGCAGGCGGTTGAGGCCATCGCCGCGCTGGTGGCGTCGCGGTTCGGGGAGCGAGAGGCATGAACCGCGTCCTGCACGGGATTCCGGCGTCGCCGGGCATCGTCGTGGGTCCCGTGCGGCTCCTGCGATGGGAGGTGCCGGAGGTTCCACACCGCATCATCGATGACGACCACATCGACGAGGAAATCGTCCGCTTCAAGGCCGCGGTGGAGCGCGCCATCGACCGCCTCGGCCAGCTGCGCGATCGCGCCGAGCAACACGTGGGGTCCGAGGAAGCCGGGATTTTCGACGTCCAGATCGGAGTCCTCGAGGATGCCTCGCTGCTCAACGAGGTCGAGTCCTACATCCGGCAGAACCTCGACGCCGAGAAAGCGTTCGATGTCGTGATGCTGGAGTGGCGGCAGAAGTTCGTGCGGAGCGCTGCGCCGATGCTGCGCGAGCGGGTCGGTGACCTGACGGACGTCCACATCCGCGTCCTGTCGATGCTGATGCAGCTGCCGGACCACGACCCGGTGGACGTCCCGAAGGGAACGAATGCCATCCTCGTCACTCACGACCTGACGCCGAGCCTGACGGTCCAGCTCGACCGGGAGGCCATCGCTGGCATTGCCACCGATTCGGGCACGCGCACGTCGCACGTGGCCATCCTCGCCAGGTCGTTAGGCATCCCGGCCGTCGTGGGGCTCCGCGACGCGACCAGCCGCTTGAAGGGCGGCGAGCAGGCGGTGCTCGACGCGTCGAGCGGGCTGCTGGTGATCAACCCGAGTCCCAACGAGCTCGAGGCGTTTCGCTCGCGCGCCGACGCCCAGGCCAGGAGTGACGCGGAACTGGCGCGCTTCACGGACGTCGAGGCGGTAACCACCGACGGCGTGCACCTGACCTTGCGCGCCAACGTGGACCTGCCCGAGGAGGCGGAGTCCGCGGCACGAAGCGGCGCCGATGGCGTCGGTCTCATGCGCACCGAGTTCCTGGTCGTTGGTCGCGCCACCATGCCGGACGAGGAAGAGCAGTACCGCGCCTATCGACGCGTCGTCGAGGCGTTCCAGGGTCACCCGGTGATCGTGCGGACATTCGACATCGGCGGTGACAAGCTGCCGGTTGGCGGCTATCCCAGCGAGCCGAATCCCTTCCTCGGGTGGCGTGCCATCAGGATGTGCCTCGATTCGCCAGAACTGTTCAAGGTGCAGTTAAGGGCGTTGCTGAGGGCCGCGATGCACGGGGATGTGCGCATCATGCTGCCGCTCATCGTGTCGGTGGAGGAGGTACGCGCCGCGCGTCAGCTGCTCGATGAGGCCGCTGCCGAGCTTTCGGCCGCAGGAGTGCCGTACAAGAAGCAGGTGCCGCTGGGTGTGATGATGGAAACGCCTGGTGCAGCCGTTGCCGCCGACACGTTTGCGGGTGACGTGGCTTTCTTCAGCATCGGCACCAACGACCTTGTGCAATACACCCTGGCCGTCGATCGCGGAAACGTGAACCTCGCCAACCGATTCACCGCGTTGCATCCCGCCGTGCTGCGCCTGATCAAGCGCATTGTGGACGTTGGCGACGCGCAGGGTATCGATGTCGCGGTTTGCGGTGAGATGGCGTCGCAGCCGCTCATGGCGTTCGCGCTCATCGGGCTTGGCGTTCGTGAACTGAGCGTTAACCCGCGCGCGGTGTCTGCCACCAAACGTTTGGTTCGGGGCATCAGCACAGCGCTGGCCATGGAGGCCGCGAGCGCGGCACTGGCGGCTCGAACCGCCCCTGACGCGGAACGCGAGTTGCGCTTCCGGCTCGTGGCGGCATTGGGGAACGGCGCGTTGGTCGCTGAGGGAACGGCGTAAAAGGAGCTGTGTGCACTACGCAGCTTTGTCGTTCCCGCGTTGCACCTTACGTTTCCCGGCAGTCCCAACGACAACTCCACCACATCACCGTGCCTCCTGTCCATCTGTTCACCTCCGAATCCGTAACCGAAGGCCATCCTGACAAGGTTGCCGACGCTATTTCGGACGCCGTTCTCGACGCCATCATCGGCGAGGACCCGACCGCGCGCGTCGCGTGCGAAACGCTGGTCACCACCGGACTGGCCGTCATTGCCGGCGAAATCACGACATCGACGTGGGTTGACCTCCCGACGGTCGTCAGGCAGACCATCCATCGCATCGGCTACACCGACGCCTCGTATGGCTTTGACAGCCACACCTGCGCGGTGATGAGCACGATCGACAAGCAGTCGGGGGACATCGCGATGGGCGTCGATACCGGTGGCGCGGGTGACCAGGGCATGATGTTCGGCTACGCGACCGACGAAACCGACGAGCTCATGCCGATGCCGATCCTGCTGGCGCACAAGCTGACGAAGCGCCTCGCCGATTGTCGCCGCTCGGGCATGAAGTGGCTTCGCCCGGACGGCAAGGCACAGGTGACGGTCGTGTACGAGGACGGCCATCCCGTGGCGGTAGACACCGTCGTGGTGTCGACGCAGCACGATGAGAAGGTCGCG